>JAOZVS010000059.1 GCA_025869435.1 Zavarzinia sp. | reverse complement strand
CCCGATGGCTGCCCGAAGTGCAGGCGATTACCTATGCCCGCTTCCGCGAGAGCATCGCCGCCGTGCCCCATGTCGGGCCGGCGGTCGAGGCGGTGCAGGCGGCCGGCATCGCCACCTGCGTCGCCTCCTCGGGCACGCCGGACAAGATGGCGCTGACCCTCGGCCTGACCGGCCTTGCCCCCCTCTTCGCCGGCCGGCTGTTTTCCGCCGTCGAGGTGACGCGGGGCAAGCCGGCGCCCGACCTGTTCCTTCACGCCGCCGCCCGCATGGGCCATGCCCCGGGTGCTTGCATCGTCGTCGAGGACAGCGTGCCGGGCGTCACCGGCGCGGTCGCCGCCGGGATGCGCCCCCTCGGCTTTTCGCGCGAGACCGATGCCGCCCTGCTGCGCGCGGCCGGTGCCGAGGTTTTCGACGACATGCGGCAACTGCCCGCCCTGATCGGACTGACATCATGAGCAAGAACGAGAACATCAAGGTCACCTGGCGCGGCGGCACCGACGCCTGGGAATGCGACCAGATGGGCCATATGAACGTGCAGTTCTACGGTGCCAAATTCGACGAGGCGGAAGCGGTGCTGCTCGCCCGCCTCGGCCTTGGCGAGGGCGAGCCGCACACGCGGGCGGAACAGATCGTCTTTCGCAAGGAGTCCCGCGTCGGCGCCGCGCTCTGGATCGAAAGCGCGGTCATCGGCGTCGACCATGCGGGCGATGCCTTGCGCCTGCGCCATGTCATGTATCATTCGCCCAGCGCCGCCGTCGCCGCCACCATCGATGTCACCATCGGCCATCTGCCCCCCGCCGTCATGCGGGCGGGCGAAGCGGCCCTGGTCGCGCCGGCCGAGCTGGGCGCCCCCGACCTGCCCGAGCCCGTGGCGGCGCTCGACGGCGTCTCGCTGGCCCGCGCCCGCGCCCTCGGCCTCATCGAGACCGGGGTCAGCATCATAAAGCCCGACGAATTGCGCGCCGGCGCCATGTTCGGACGCCGCGCCTTCATCGGCCGCCTGTCCGAGGCGGTCGGCCATCTGATCGCGTCGGAGGACACCGCGGCCGAGGCCCTGCGCGCGCGCCACATCGGCTCCGCCGCCCTCGACTATCGCATCCGCTGGTCGGGGCCGCTGGCGGCCAGTGATGTCGTCGTGCTGCGCTCCGGCGCTTCGGGCACCGTCGGGCGCACTTTACGCTTCTTCCACTGGATGCTGAACGAGCGGACCGGCGAGCCGGTCGCCACCGTCGAGATCATCGCCGTCTATTTCGACATGAAGGCGCGAAAGGCGATCCCGGTACCCGACATCATCCTGAAACTGTTCGAGGGCCGCACCGTCGCCTGGCCGGGCTAGAACCTGTTTCCGTCGGCGGACGGGATCGGCCAGCCGCCCCCCGCGCGACAACAGGCGCTGGCCCGAAATCGGGGCAAGGCCCTTTCCGCCGGCGGGGCCCACGCCCATATGAAGGAAAGATCACGAAACGGGCCGCCCGGCCCGGCGGAGCCCTTCCGATGACCACGCCTGCAAATGACCACCTGACCGTCTGTCCGCATTGCGCCGCCGTCAACCGCCTGCCGAAAGACAGACCGGCGACCGAGGGCCGCTGCGGCCAGTGCCATCAGGCCCTGTTCGACGGCCACCCCGCCGAAGTCGATACCAACGCCTTCGAGCGCCAGATCGCCCGCAGCAGCCAGCCCGTGCTGGTCGATGTCTGGGCGCCCTGGTGCGGCCCCTGCCGCATGATGGGCCCCGCCTTCACCGCCGCCGCCCCGCGCCTTGAGCCCGCCATCCGCCTCCTCAAGCTGAACAGCGACGCCGAACAAGAACTCTCCACCCGCCTCGGCATCCGCAGCATCCCCACCATGCTGCTCTTCGTCGGTGGCAAGCGCGTGGCGCAGGTCTCGGGTGCCATGAGCACGGAACAGATCGTGAGCTGGGTGCGGCAGGAGATGGCGGGGGTGTGAGGGCCAAGATCCGCGCCAGCGCGGCGCGCACGGTCGGCATCATCGGTCCCGAATGCCCCTCCCCGCATCGGGGCGAAGGAACTGACTGGCCTCGGCCCCCGCCGGGGCGACGAGGGCGGGCGCGGGGCGAAGATCGACGGGAGACCTAGAATGCGCCCTCGATATCGGTTCGCGAGAAATCATCCCCGATGAAGAGCAGAGGGCAAGCGGTCTCCCGCGCCAGTTCATAGGCGAAACAGTCGCCGAAGTTCAGACCGGCGGCGTTCACCCCCTTGCCCCAGCGTTCATAAGCCTGTGCGACCCGGCGAGCCGATGCCTTGGTCACGCTGACGATATCGAAGCCAAGCTCGTCGATCAGCCGGGACATTTCGTCCCCGACATTCCGCCTGCGGGCGACGATCAGGGCTTCCGCCACCGTACCGGCCGACATCAGCAGGCGATCCTCGCTCTCGAGGACAGCGATACAGGCTTCGGCTTCCGGCTCCGCCAGAAGCACGGCCATGAGCGCCGACGTGTCGACCACGATCATGTCGGCAGACCATCGTCGCCATAGAGTTCGTCCTGACTGCGGGCTGCGCTCGCCCCCTCCAGAACCTTGGCCGCCGCCGCGGCCCGCACCTCTTCCAGCAAGGCGCGCCGCGCCGCCCGACCGGGCATCGGGTTGACCGGCACGAGCCTGACTGCGGCATGACCATGGCGGGTCAAGACAATGTCTTCCCCCGCCTCCGCCCTGCGAACGAGTTCCGTCAATTGTCCCTTGGCTTCGGTCACCGGCACATGCATGGGTCACTCCGCTGATTTTGGCACCACTCTGGACCGTTATCTGGTCCGCTTCAAGACGGTCTCTCGCGTGTACCCCCAAAACGAAAAAGGCCGGCGGGTCGCCCCGCCGGCCTTTCCGTTTCTACCCCCGAGGTTACTCGGCGGCGGCGGCGAGTTTCGCCGTCTGGTAGAAGGTCTCGCCCTTGGCCGCCATGTCGCGGAGGAGCTGGGGCGGGGTGTAGCGCTTGCCGTATTTGGCCGCAAAGGTGTCGCACTGCTTGACGAACTCGGCAACGCCGACGCGGTCGATCAGCGACAGCGGGCCGCCGGTCCAGGGCGCGAAGCCCCAGGCCAGGATCGAGCCGACGTCGGAATCGCGGACGTCGGTGGTCACACCTTCCTCGACGCAGCGCGCCGCTTCCACCGCCTGCCGGAACAGGAGACGGGTGCGGATTTCCTTGATCAGCTCGGGCGTGCCTTCGGTGATCTTCACCGGGGCGAGCTCGGCCAGGCCGGACCACAGGTACTTCTTGCCGTCGGCCGGGTATTCGTAGAAGCCCTTGCCGTTCTTGCGGCCATAGCGGCCGAGCTTCACCACCATGGTCTCAACGATGTCGTCGGCCGGGGTGGCTTCATAGGCATCGCCCAGGTCCAGCTTGGTCTGGGTGCGCACCTTGTGGCCGAGGTCGAGAGCGACGTCGTCGTTCATCTCGAGCGGGCCGCGCGGCATGCCCGTGGCACGGCCGACATTGTCGATGATGGCGGGGGCGATGCCTTCCGCCAGCATCTCGATCCCCTCGTTGACATAGGTGCCGAAGCAGCGGCTGGTGTAGAAACCGCGGCTGTCGTTGACGACGATCGGGGTCTTGCGGATCTTCTTGACGTAATCCATCGCGACCGCGAGGGCGCGCTGGTCCGTCTGCTTGCCCATGATGATCTCGACCAGCATCATCTTGTCGACAGGCGAGAAGAAGTGGATGCCGATGAAGCTCTCCGGCCGGACCGAGGCCTCGGCGAGGCCCGAGATCGGCAGGGTCGAGGTATTGGAGGCATAGATCGAGGTCGCCGGGATCACGGCCTCGGTCTTGCGGGTCGCTTCCGCCTTCACGTCGCGGTTCTCGAACACCGCCTCGATCACCAGGTCGCAGCCGGCGAGGTCGGCGTGATCGGTGGTCGGCGTGATCAGGGCGAGGTGCTTTTCCTTCTTTTCCGGCGTCGACTTGCCACGGGAAATGGCCTTATCGAGCAGGTTGGTCGAATAGGCCTTGCCCTTTTCGGCGGCTTCGATGGTCTGGTCGAGCAGCACGCATTCGATGCCGACGGCGGCCGAGACGTAGGCGATGCCCGCGCCCATCATGCCGGCGCCGAGAATGCCGAGCTTCTTCACCTCGGTCGCGGGCTGACCCTGCGGCCGGCGCACGCCCTTGTTCAGCTCCTGCATGGAGATGAACAGGGTACGGATCATGTTACCCGCGGTCGGATCGAGCAGCAGCGAGACGAAGTAACGGGTCTCGATGCGAAGGCCCGCCTCGAAAGGCACCTGCAGGCCCTCGTAGACGCAGGACAGGATCGCCTTGATTGCCGGATAATTGCCGTAGCTTTCCTTGTGCGACATGGCGATGCCGCCCATCATGGTCTGGGCGCCGCCGGGCGAATAGACCGCGCCGCCGGGGACCTTGAACTTCTTGTCGTCCCACGGCTGGGCGTTCAGCGGCGTGCCGAGGAGATATGCCTTGGCCCGGGCCAGCAGTTGATCGGCCGGCACGACCTCGTTGACGATGCCTTCCGCCAGCGCCTTTTTCGGGTCGAGTTCCTTGCCCTGCAGGAGCAGCGGCAGGGCCTTGGCGAGGCCGATGATGCGCGGCAGGCGCTGGGTGCCGCCGGCGCCCGGCAGCAGGCCGACCTTCACTTCCGGAAGGCCCAGCTTGGTCTTCGGATTGTCGGCGGCGATGCGGTAGTGGCAGGCCAGGGTGATTTCCAGACCACCGCCCAGCGCGGTGCCGTTGATCGCGGCGACGAAGGGCTTGCCGGCCGTTTCGTAACGCCGGAAGATCTTCTGCAGCGCGCCCGAATTCTCGGTCAGGGCCTTGGCGTCCTTGGGGCCGAAGGCGGTCTTCACCAGCATGTCGAGATCGGCGCCGGCCAGGAAGGCATCCTTGGCCGAGGTGATGATCACGCCCTTGACGGCGGGATCGTTGATCGCCTTCTCGGTCGCCTCGGCGAAGTCCTTGATCGAGGACTCGTTCAGCACGTTCATCGAACGGCCGGCCATGTCCCAGGTGATGGTGGCGATGCCGTCGGCGTCGACGTTGTAATTGATGTTGTTGCTCATGGCTTCAATCCCGACGATCAGACGCGCTCGATGATGGTGGCGATGCCCATGCCGGCACCGACGCAAAGGGTGATCAGGGCGGTGTTGAGATCGCGGCGCTCCAGCTCGTCGAGCACGGTGCCGAGGATCATGCCGCCGGTCGCGCCGAGGGGGTGGCCCATGGCGATGGCGCCGCCGTTCACGTTCATCTTGTCGTGCGGAACATCCAGCGCCTGCATGAAGCGCAGCACGACGGCGGCGAAGGCTTCGTTCAGCTCGTAGAGATCGATATCGGTCGGCTTCATGCCGGCGCGCTTCAGGGCACGTTCGGCGGCGGCCGAAGGACCGGTCAGCATGATCGAGGGCTCGGAGCCGATCGAGGTGAAGCTGCGGATCTTGGCGCGCGGGCGGATGCCGGCATCGGCGGCGGCTTCCCTGGTGCCGACCAGAACGGCGGAAGCGCCATCGACGATACCCGAGGAGTTACCGGCGTGATGAACGTGGTTCACCTTCTCGACTTCCGGGTAACGCAGCTGGACGACGCCGTCGAAGGCCATCTCGCCGAACATGGCGAAGGACGGCTGCAGCGAGGCGAGCGACTGCATGGTCGCGTCCGGGCGCATGTGCTCGTCATGGTCGAGGATGGTCAGGCCGTTGATGTCCTTCACCGGCACGACCGAATTCTTGAAATAGCCGTTCTTCCAGGCGTGCGCGGCGCGCTTCTGGCTTTCGATGGCATAGCCATCGACGTCATCGCGCGAGAAGCCGTATTTCGTCGCGATCAGGTCGGCCGAAATGCCCTGCGGCGCGAAATAGGACTTGAAGGCGATCTGCGGATCCATCGGCCAGGCGCCGCCCGAGGTGCCCATGGGCACGCGGCTCATGGATTCGACGCCGCCGCCGATCGACATCGGGCTCTGGCCCGACATGACCTGCGCCGCCGCCATGTTGGTGGCTTCGAGGCCGGAGGCGCAGAAGCGGTTGACCTGCACGCCGGCGGTGGTTTCCGCGTAATCGGCGTTGAGAACGGCGATGCGGGCGATGTCCGCGCCCTGCTCGCCCACCGGCTCGACGCAGCCGAGCACCACGTCCTCGACCATCGAGGTATCGAGGTTGTTACGGTCGCGCACCGCCTTCAGGACGGTGGTGGCGAGGTGGAGGGCGGTCACCTCGTGCAGCGAGCCGTCCTTCTTGCCCTTGCCGCGCGGCGTGCGCACCGCGTCGAGGATATATGCGTCGGCCATTGTGTCTCTCCTCAATTGAGTTTCTGCTGTCTCTGTTGTTTGCTCGTCATCCCGGCGAAGGACGGGATCTTCCGCGGGTGGAGGTCCCCTTGTCGAGAGGTCCCGGCCTTCGCCGGGACGACGCGGCAATGTTCGCGGCAGCCGGTCACAGCATCCGGCTGATCAGTTCCTTCATGATTTCGTTGGTGCCGCCGTAGATCTTCTGGATGCGGCCGTTCACGAACATCTGCGCGATCGGATATTCCATCATGTAACCATAGCCGCCATGCAGCTGCAGGCACTCGTCGACGATCTTGCACTGCAACTCCGAGCACCACCACTTGGCCATGGCGGCGGTCTGGACATCGAGTTTTTCCTCGACCAGCAGTTCGATGCAATGGTCGACGAAGACGCGGGCGATGCGGGCTTCGGTCGCCGCCTCGGCCAGCTTGAAGCGGGTGTTCTGGAAGCTGAACACCGGCTTGCCGAACGCCTGGCGTTCCTTGGTGTATTTGATCGTCAGCTCGATCGCCTTTTCCACCGTCTTGATCGCGGTGACGGCGATCTGCAGACGCTCGGCCGGCAGCTGCTGCATCAGCTGGATGAAGCCCTGGCCTTCCTCGGAACCGAGGAGGTTGGTCATCGGCACGCGAACCTCGTCGAAGAACAGCTCCGACGTGTCCTGCGCCGCCATGCCCACCTTGTCGAGATTGCGGCCGCGGCGGAAGCCTTCGGCCTCGTCGGTCTCGACGATGACCAGCGAGGTGCCATGGGCGCCCTTGGCCGGGTCGGTCTTGGCGACGACGATGATCAGATTGGCCAGCTGGCCGTTGGTGATGAAGGTCTTCTGGCCGTTGACGACATAGTGATTGCCGTCCTTCTTGGCCGTCGTCCGCACGCCCTGCAGGTCGGAGCCGGCGCCCGGCTCGGTCATGGCGATGGCGCCGATCAGCTCGCCGGTGGCGAGGCGCGGCAGCCAGCGCTGGCGCTGCTCCTCGGTGCCATAGGTGTAGATATAGGGGGCGACGATGTCGGAATGGAGCGAGAAGCCGGGGCCCGAGGTGCCCGCTTCGATCTGGGCTTCCATCAGCATGGCGGAAGCGCGGAAATTGAGGCCGGAGCCGCCGTATTCCGGTGGCATGGTGGCGCAGAGGAGACCGGCTTCACCCGCCTTTTCCCAGGCTTCCCGGTCGATGACGCCCTGTTCGGCCCAGCGTGCGTTGTGGGGTACGCATTCGCGCTCGAAGAACTTCAGCGCGTTGTCATACACCATCCGGTCTTCTTCACTGAGCTTCAGTGCACGTTCGAACATGACGTCTCTCTCCTCTGCCAGGTTGTTTTCATTTCGTTGAAGCCGGGCATTCCGCCCGGCTCCCCGTTCCCTTGTTCCTGTCGGGGAAGGCGGCGCTGGCCACACCGCCTCCCCCTCCTCTCCTCCGCTTGAGCGGTGATCAGAAATTGGCCGCGTCGAGGGCCATGATCGTGTCGGCGCCGGTCGACAGCTTCGCCAGCAGCGAGGCGGTGTCGGGCACGATGCGGGCGATGAAGAACCGCCCGACGATCAGCTTGTTGTCGTGGAATTCGGTCGCCGTGCCGGCGGCCTTGGCCTCGATCGCCACCTTGGCCATCAGCGACCACATGTAGGCGAGGACCTGGATGCCGAAGAGATGCATGTAGTCGACCGAGCCCGCGCCGGCATTGTCCGGGTTGGTCAGGCCGTTCTGCATGAACCACATGGCGCCGTCGCGCAGGTCGTTGGTGGCCGCGCGCAGACCGTCGACGAAGGGCTTCAGCTCGGCGCTGCCCTCGTTGTCGGCGAGGAACTTCTCGACTTCGCCGATATAGGCCATCAGGCCGCGGCCGCCGTTCTGGCCGAGCTTGCGGCCGACGAGGTCGAGCGCCTGCACGCCGTTGGCGCCTTCATAGATCTGGGTGATGCGGGCGTCGCGAACGAACTGCTCCATCCCCCATTCCTTGATGTAGCCATGGCCGCCGAAGACCTGCTGGGCATTGACCGCGGACTCGAAGCCCTTGTCGGTCAGGTAACCCTTCACGACCGGCGTCACCAGGGCGACGATGTCGTCATTGGCTTCGCGCACCGAAGCATCGGGATCGCGGTGGGCGAGATCGATCTTCAGGCCGGTCCACAGGTAGAAGGCGCGGGCGCCCTCGACGAAGGCACGGATCGACAGCAGCATCCGGCGCACGTCCGGATGCACGATGATCGGATCGGCCGGCTTCTCGGGGAACTTGGTGCCCGAGATCGAGCGCATCTGCAGGCGCTCCTTGGCATAGGCCGCCGCGTTCTGATAGGCCACTTCGGCCTGGGACAGGCCCTGCACGCCGACGCCGAGACGGGCCGCGTTCATCATGGTGAACATGGCGCGCAGGCCCTTGTGGGCCTCGCCGATCAGGAAGCCGGTCGCGCCGTCGTAATTCATCACGCAGGTCGCGTTGGCGGTGATGCCCATCTTGTGTTCGATGTTGCCGGCCTTCACGCCATTGCGCGCGCCGAGCGAGCCATCGGCATTGACCATGAACTTCGGCACGATGAAGAGCGAGATGCCCTTCACGCCTTCCGGCCCGCCGGGGATCTTGGCGAGGACGAGATGGATGATGTTGTCCGACAGATCCTGCTCGCCGGCCGAGATGAAGATCTTGGTGCCGGTGATCTTGTAGGAACCGTCACCTTGCGGCTCGGCGCGGGTGCGCAGCAGGCCGAGGTCCGTGCCGCAATGCGGCTCGGTCAGGTTCATGGTGCCGGTCCATTCGCCGGTCACCAGCTTCGGCAGATAGGTCTGGCGCTGCTCGTCGGTGCCCCAGACATGGATCGCCTCATAGGCGCCGTGGGACAGGCCCGGATACATGCCGAAAGCCATGTTGGACGAGGAGACGAACTCGTTCAGCGCGAAGCCGAGGACATAGGGCATCCCCTGACCGCCATAGGCGGGGTCGGAGGTGATACCGGGCCAGCCACCGTCGACGAAGGTCTTGTAGGCTTCCTTGAAGCCCTTGGGCGTCGTGACCACGCCGTCCTCGATCTTGCAGCCTTCCTGGTCGCCGGACAGGTTCAGGGGCGCGAGGACGCGCTCGCACAGCTTGGCACCCTCTTCCAGGATGGCGTCCACGACGTCCTTGGGGGCGTCGGCGAAGCCCGGGAGGTTGGAATATTTCTCGATGTTGAGCACGTCGTGCAGGACGAAGCGGATGTCGTCGACGGGCGCCTTATAGATGGGCATGGGTCTCTCCTCGGACTGCCAGGGTCCGGCGACAGCGGGCGGCGGCCGAGAAGGCCTGCCGCCGACAGCGGGTCGTCGGGCTGCCATCGCCATAACGGGAAGACGATGACACTTCAAGAGGCTTTGCAGACATTTTTGTCAGTATTTTGGGCAAGGCGTCGCGGAACGCCGCCAGGTTGGCGGAATGGCCGATCGAGCGGCCCCCCGAAGGCTGTCGGCGCGACGGGCGAAGCCGCCGTGCGCCAGGGTATCGCGGCCGGAAACCGGCCATGGTCAGGCCGCCCCGGCCCGGCGGCGGCGCTGCACCGGCAGCGGCAGATGGGGATCGATGCCGCGCTCGAGCAACTGGCTTTCGAGATGGGTACAGGCGGTCTTCAGCTCGGCGATGGTCTGGTCGATGTCCTGGCGCTGCCGCTCGAGGCTGACCATCTTGCCGCGCGCCGTTTCCAGCGTGCGGCGGATCTGTTCGGTCTGACCGTCGCCGAGGTCGTAAAGGTCGAGGATTTCGCGCAGCTCGGCGAGCGAGAAGCCGACCCGCTTGCCGCGCAGGATCAGCAGCAGGCGCACCCAGTCGCGCTGGGAATAGATCCGGGTCTGGCCGTCCCGGCGGGGGTGCAGCAATCCCCGGTCCTCGTAAAAGCGGATGGCGCGGGGCGTGATGCTGAATTCTTCTGACAGCTGGGTGATCGAATATGTCTTCGATCCCGCGGGTTCAGCCCCTGCCTTCATTCGATCGTCTCCTCCGAACGTGGGCGCATTCATAGGTGACGTTGACGTTAACGTCAACTGGTAATTTGTCAGCTGCGCAAGATTATGCTGCGGTGCACTGCGAAAACGAGCGGGAATTGCGGTTACCGGCAAATGCTTGAAACATGGCGGAAGTGGGCCGCACACTGTCGAATATGCCATGCAAAAAACGAAGGAGAGAGAAATGGCCAGCAACCGGCCGGCGCGGATCGAAACCTACGGAGATTTCTTTCCCTACTATCTGCAGGAACACGCAAGGCCGGCGACCCGGACGATGCACTACATCGGCACCGGCCTGACCTTCGGTTTCCTGGCCGGGGCCCTGGTCTCGGGCAATTTCTGGTGGCTGCTGGGGATGCCGCTGGCGGGCTATTTCTTCGCCTGGGTCGCGCATTTCGGCATCGAGAAGAACCGCCCGGCGACCTTCACCTATCCCGTCTGGTCCCTGATTTCGGATTACCGGATGTTCTTCCTGTGGCTGACCGGCCGCCTGCCCCGCCACCTGCGCGCGGCCGGCGTGACCGACTGAGCCGGACATGAACAGGGGGCGCGCCGGCCAGGCACGCCCCCTGCCCCAATCCCCGGGACCGGGGATCAGAAGGTCAGGCCAAGGCCCGCGGTGATCCCGGTCTGGGCGCCGTCGTCATGACCGATGCGGGTGCCAAGCTCGACATAGGTCCCGACCCCTTCGCCAAGGCCGAGCGAGGCGCCAAGGCGCGCGCGGCCATAGGATTCGTCCGCTTCGGCGAATTTCACCACGCGGGCGGCACCATCGCCGGCCGTGTGGACCACCACATCCCCGGGCCGGCCATCGGCCAGTTCCTGGACATAGACGAGCGAGCCGTAAGGCGACAGCGCGAGATCACCGAGGGCGATGGTGCCGCGCAGGCGGACACCCGCCGTCGCTTCCGCGGAATCGAAGCTCTGCGCCTCGAAGCCGAGGGCGGTGCGCAGGCTCTGATCTTCCGAATAACCACCGACGCGGTAATGGGCATAGTCGATGCCGGCGACCGGGCCGAGGGCGAAGCCGCCGAGGTCGAAATCATGCCCGCCCTGCAGGCGGGCGCCATAAGTCACGGCATCGGTATCATAGGTGAAACGCTGATCGAGCAGGGTCACCCCGAGGCCCGAGGTCATGTGAAAGGCCCGGGTGCCCGACAGGTCGCCATAACCCGCCGACAGAGCCGCCAGAACCCAGGGAGACACGCCCGAGCCGTAAAGCGCGCTGACGCCGCCGGTCACGGAAGTGGACGACAGGCTGCCGCCCGCCGCCACGTCGTCGCGATTGCGCGCGACCTGCAGATCGGCGGCCAGATTGAACAGCGGCCCGACCTGATAGTCGCCATGGACGAGAGCGCGGCCGGAATTGGCCTTGTCGAGGTCCAGACTGTCGTCGAAGCCACCCGACGGCATGATCGCGCCTTCGACCCCGACCGACAGGGTGAAGGCGCCGACATCGCGCGGATGATCGAGGATCGACAGGGACAGCCGGTCGACGGAGGCATCGAAGGCATCGCCGTAGCGGACGACATGATCCGCCGTCAGATAGGCCGTCGTCCCACCCGAAGCCGCGGAGGCGAGGAGGTCGGCGCCGGTCAGCTCGACCAACAGCCGGGTCAGCAGCAGCGAATAGGCTTCCAGCCGGTCGGGAATGCGGTCCTCGCCAAAGGCGGCGGTCAGCACCTCCCAATTGTCGAGGGCGGGATTGTGCCAGGTCGCGCCGCCCGGGATCGCCGGATTGGTGGTCTGCTCGTAACCATCGAGATCACCGATGTCCCAGTTGGTCGCCTCGAGCCAGAGGATCGGAATATCCAGATCCTCGAACACGCCTGCATCGGAACAGCAGCCGGTGTCGATCGGATAGTCGGGATTGAGGCCCGGGTTGCTGCGCAGGTCGATGCCCATCTCGTCCGCGATCGCGTGGATGCGGGTCCAGTAGGATTTCAGCGCCGGATCGGCCAGGTAATTGGTGCCGGCATGGGCATACATGAAATCGCCGGTGATCAGACTGTCGAGGTTGATCATGCCCTTCAGGCTGGCCAGTTGCTCGGGCGTCAGGGAATCCCGGTAAGCCTGGGAGCCTTCGAGCCCGGTTTCCTCGGCGCCAAAGGCATTGAAGACGAGACCCGTCTCCAGCGACAGACCGGACATATGGGCGGCAAGCTCGGTCAGGACCGAAGCGCCCGAGCCATTGTCGTCCACCCCCTGAAGCGCGGGGCCGGTATAGCCCGCGCGCTGGGGCGCCGAATCGAAATGCGCCCCGACCAGGATGAAATCGCTGCTCGTGCCCGCGATGCTGGTGATCACATTCTGCGAGGTCAGGCCGCGCCGCGTGGTAAAGAGCTGGCGGCTGACGCTCAGGCCCGCCGCCTCGAAACGCCCGGCCATCCAGTCGGACGCCCCCTCGAAAGCGGCGGTTCCCGTGTGACGGCCGGCATAGGTCGTCGTCAGGGTCCGCAGCGTGGTCAGGGAAAAATCGCCGAACTCCTCGGCCTGAACAGCCGGCACGGCGATGAAGGGCAGGAGCGCGGCCGCGAGGCCGAGCTTGAGTGACTTGCGCATGGACACCCCCAGATAACCCCGGCATTCCCGACCGCGGAAACCCCTCTCCGGGCCGAGCCAAGCCGATCGTGAACAAAACCAAGGCAACAAGCTACGCCTGCCCAAGAGGCAGGCAATTCATTGGATTGCGTCTTGCGATCGATTCCAAGCGCTAATTTTCAATCCA
>JAOZVS010000058.1 GCA_025869435.1 Zavarzinia sp. | reverse complement strand
TCGGTGAATCACACAACCCTGCCGGGCGCAATAGGCTTTTGGGTCAGGCTCTAAGCCCCTGCAGAATGGGGTGTCTGAGGTGTCGAAAATACCGAAATGGTCCCCTCGGCATAGGCCATGATCTGGTGGGGACGGGCGAGGGAAGCCTCCAGGGCGCCCCGTTCCCGAAGGCCAGACGCTCCGCCATGTTCGGCCAGCAATTCGCTGTGCAGATCAATGATGGCTTCCACAGGCGGGAAAACCGGCCCCTTCACTTCGCCAGCACCGCCATGGTCCGGCGGTAGCGGGCGGCGAAAGCCCGGCCGGCCTCCATCGCCTTGTTGTAACCGTCGTGGGCCTTGGCGATCTCGATCCGGCCGTCGCGTACCGTCAGGGTAACCTCGTCGCCGCGAGACATATTCGCCTCCTCCAGCACCTCACGGGGGACCGTGATGCCGGTCGAACGGGGGACCGTGATGCCGGTCGAGTTGCCGACCTTGCCGAGACGGGGGGTGCGCATGGAGGTGTCCTTGGAGCCTTCAGGCAGTATGTAATAACGCCCGTTCGCACGTCACGGCATATCGATCGAAAGCGGATAGATAAGAACATGTACCGGTCCGGTTCCATCGATCCCTCAACTCAACACCGTCTCGATCTCGACATGGCCGCGCCCTGTCGCGTCGAGTTCGCGGCGCAGGCGGGTGGTAAGGGCGTTGCCTTCGGCGATGAAGGCGGCGCGGGCTTCGTCCGACCAGATCGGCTCCGCGCCGGCTTCGAGGTCGGGGATCGCTTCCTCGAAGCTCATGTTCCAGGCCACGAGGTCTTCGGCGAGACGGTAGGACAGGCCGAAGTCGGCGGGGTTGATGTCCCGTTCGTCCTCGTCGGGGTCGAGGGCCGGGATCTGCAGTGGCCAGGACAGGCAGCGGGGGTTGATCCTGACCTTGGAGGCATCGGGCCAGCGGTTCAGGCCGGGCCGGGCCACGGGGGCGAAATCGAGGGTGATGCCCGGCAGGCAGGGCGCGATCTGTGCCAGCAGCTCGGCGCCCATCGCCGTGATCTCGTCCTGGGCGGACGGGTCGCGCAGGGCGGCGCGGCGGGGATCATCCTCGTCGGCATGGGCCATGAACAGCTTGATCCAGTCCCGCAGCCGCGCCTGAAGCGCCTCGGGGACATGATCCCCCATGGACCAGAATTCCCAGGGGCGGCCGTCGGCGGCATCGACGAGGCCGGTGCCATCCCACCCGGGGGTGAGGATCAGATACGGGGGCGGGGGCTCCGGTGCCGCCGCCGACAGGTCCTGCGACGGCGCGCGGACGAGGTGGCGAAGCTGGAAGCCGAGGGCGCCGGCAAGGCCGAGCACGACGAGGACGATGAGCGCCGGATCAATCTCGCCAAGGGAGCGCAGGCGGCCATTCGCCGCCGCCGAGGCGACCACCAGCGTCGCCGCGCCGTAAACGGCGAAGGCCCGCCAGGTCGCGCGGCGGCCCGACGGCTCCGGCGGATCGTCGCGGTCGAGCCAGTGGGGCGCGACGAGGCCGAGATATAGCGCCTGGCCCAGCGTATTCACGATGAACAGCGCCAGCGCCCCCCGCCACAGCAGGATGAGCGAAGCACCGCCGAGGGCGATCAGGATCGCGGCGCCGATCAGCCAGCGCCGGCGGAAGCGGTCGGCGCCCGGCTCCGCCTTGCCGGAGATCTGCGCCAGCGCCCGGTCGAGAAAGCTGCCGAACACCGTCGCCCGCAGCGCGACGAGCCCGGCGAAGACGTAGAAGGCGCCGATCAGGCGCAGCAGGATATCGGCCCAGAAAGGGCCCGCGAGATCGATGGTGCTGATGTCCATGTCCGGCTTCTCTGGAAACACCCGCCGCTTATGGCGCGAAGACGGGCGCGGGCGCGATGAAGCGCGTCACAGGTGGCGGTGAGGGGTGGGGGGCCTGTCCGCCGCTTCCTCGGTCGGGACCAGCACCAGGCGGCCGTGCTGCACGCCCCGTTCGGCCATCACATGATCGGCGAAATGGCGAACCTCGCCCACCTTGCCGCGCAGCAGGGCGACCTCCAGGCAATGGGCATCGTCGAGATGGACATGGGTCGTCGCCAGCGACAGGTCGTGATGATCGTGATGGGCATGGGTCAGGCGGGCGGCCAGATCGCGCTTCTCGTGGTCGAAGACATAGACGAGGGCGGCGACGCAAGGGTGCTCGCCATCCTCGGCCAGATGGGCTTCGCGCAGGCCCGCCCGCACCAGGTCCCGAATCACTTCCGAGCGGTTCTCGTAGTTGCGGGCGGCCATGAAGGCGTCGAGTTCGGCCGTCAGTTCGAGATCGAGGGTGATGGTCACGCGCTGCATGGGCTACTCCGCCGGATCGGTCCTTGTCCCCAGCCTAGGCAGGGCATCGCCCGGCGTCGAGCGCCACGGCGACTGGCGCCCGGCCGGCCGTCGTGACAGATTGGCGCCATGCCTCGCCTGCCCGCCCTGTTGCTGATCATGTTCCTGCCGGCCCTGGCCGCCGGCCCGGCGGTCGCCGACCGGGCGGAGGATGGTCAGGCGCGGCCGCGCTTCAACAATGAACTGCCGCCGGATGTGCGCGAGAATATCCGCGTCTACCTGCGCCGGGCCCTGCCGCCCATGTGGTGGCACGAGGACCCGCAGCCGACCGCGCTCGGTTACGAGGTCACCATCCATATTCCCGACAACTGGCGGGGATCGCCCGGCGGCGCCTTGCTGAACTTCTGCCCGGGGCCGAGCGATCCGGTCTGGCACAAGCTGCGCCAGATCGATCTTCAGGCGAAACAGAATTCCGTCGCCGGGGCGGTGGTCACCTGTCGGCCACGATGAGGTCGGTCAGTTTCGCCCTGGCCTGCGCCCGGGCGACGAAGATGAAATTATTATAGTAGATCCGGCCTTCCAGCCGGTGCGTGCCGGCCTCGTTCAGGGCGCCGACATCCTGGTGAAGGGCGGGATCGAAAGCCTCGATCGGGCGAAGGCCCGTGCCGTCCAGGAAATAGCCGGTGTAGCCCAGCGGCTCCAGCCGCTGGCGCAGGGAGGCGACGGCGCCCGGCCGGTGCCGTTCCTCGGCCTCGATCAACAGGGTGGGCAGATCGCGCCCGATGATGGAAAGGCCACCGTCGATCACCGCGATCTCGTGACCTTCGACATCGATCTTCATGAAATCGATCTTTCCCCGCAGCACGTCGTCCAGCCGGCGCTTCCGCACGGTGAAACTTTCCATCGGGGCATCGCCCAGCTTGGCGAAGGCGGTGCTCTCGACCGTGCCGAGGGCGGCGGCATCGACGGGAACATGCAGCACGATCTCGCCGACCGTGTCCGACAAGGCGCAGCCGTCGACCGTCAGCCGGCCATCGGCGATGGCCCGGCCGAAGCGCAACTGCATCACCCGGACCAGCCGGGGATTGGGCTCGAAAGCGAAGATCCGGGTGCCGAGGCGCAGCAGCCAATAGGTATAGAGACCGCGATTGGCGCCGATGTCGCAGACCGTCTCGCCGCGGGCGACGAGGCGCGGCAACAGCCGCATTTCCGGCTCGCCATCCTTCAGGGCGCGGCTGTCGCGGATATCCGCCAGCAGGCCGAACAGGCGGGGAAAGCGGGATTCGATCAGCGACTTCAAATGTGCCAGCACAATTCTGTCCTTCGGTTAAGTCGCGACAATGCTGTCAGAAGACACGATATTCGCGATCCGCGCCAGTCTTGCCCCGCATTGCGTGCCCGGGGTGTCCACGCGCCTTGACTGTTGTCGCCGCGGCGCCATGCTGGCCGGATATACCCGCTCGGGTATCGGGAATCGCCGGAGCCTTCATGATTTTCTGGACACACGGACTGATCAATCGCCTCGTGCGTCTGGGGGATCTGTTTGCCATCGCCATCGCCTTCATCGCCACCGGCGTGACCTGGCGGGGGCCGGGCCTCGATTTCAACCTGCTGCAATATGCGGTCGCCGGCGTGCTGTTCTTCACCCTCTTCGTCAAGCTGATGGAGGCCTCCAACAGCTACCGGGTGGAGCGTTACCGCAATCCGCTGTCGTCCATCCTGCGTCCGGCGGTGATGACCGCGATCGCCCTGCCGCTGACCGGCGCGATCGTCGGCATCTACCGGCCCGAGGTCTTCGCGCTGGGCGGGGAATTGCTGCGCTGGCTGGGCTGGGCGGTGGTGGCCCTGTCGATCAACCGCTTCATCGCCCGATATCTGGTGGCCAAGGCTTTCAACAGTGGCCTTCTGAAGCGCCGGGTGGCCATCGTCGGCGTGACCGACAAGACCGAACACATCATCGAGAGCCTGCGCCGGGAAGACCAGCGCCACACGTATGAGATCGTCGGCATCTATGATGATCGCGGGCCGGACCGCCGGGCCGAACAGGTGCTGGACGTGCCGGTTCTCGGCAAGGTCGAGGACCTGCGCCGGGCGGTCAGCGCCTCGAGTGTCGATGTCGTCATCCTGGCCCTGCCCTGGGTCGCCATGACAAGGATCGACGGCATGCTGGAGCGTCTGCAGGGCTTCGCCGCCGATCTTCTCGTCCCGCTCGAGAACAGCGACCTGCGGACCAGCTTCGCCTCGACCATCACCATCGCCGGGATGCGTTCCCTGTGCATGGCGCATCGCCCGCTGAAGGGATCGCAAGGGGTCCTGAAGGCGGCCGAGGACAAGGTGGTGGCCCTCATCGGCCTGACCCTGACCGCGCCGATCCTGCTGGCGGCGGCGATCGCCATTCGCCTGACCTCGCCCGGTCCCATCCTGTTCCGTCAGCGCCGGGTGGGGTTCAACAACCAGACCTTCGACGTCTTCAAGTTCCGCACCATGACCGTCGATCCCCTGGACGACGGCACGCGCGGCACGCCGAAGGACAATCCGCGCATCACCAGGGTCGGCGCCTTTCTCCGCCGCAGCAGCATCGACGAGCTGCCCCAGCTCTTCAATGTCCTGCGGGGCGACATGTCGGTGGTGGGGCCGCGCCCCCATGTTCCCAACATGCTGGTCGGCAACAACACCTATCTCGAGGCGGTGCGCCAATATGCCTTCCGCTGCCGGGTGAAGCCGGGCGTTACCGGCCTGGCCCAGATCAATGGCGCTCGGGGCGGCATCCACACGGTGGAAAAGGCCCGTCGCGCGGTCGAATTCGACATCGCCTATATCGAGAACTGGTCGCTGTGGCTGGACATCAAGATCATGGCCAAGACCGTGATCGTCGGCCTGTTCGGCAGGGACGTGTTCTGATGTGGCTGCGGGTGGCGGCGGGTCTCGCCGCGGCCCTGTTCGGCCTTGCCGCGCCCGCGCGGGCGGGGGAGGCGCGGCCCTTCGTCGTCTATCATGAAAGCTGGCTGGAGCGACCGGCGACCGGGGGCATCGCCACCACCCTGGCCTTCATGCCGCCCTATGCCAATATCGTCGTGCTGTCCTTCGCCCGGCCCGACCTGGTCTATCCCGGCGCACTCGACATCGGCGGGACCGGCCTCGAGTATCAATTCAGCGGCACCATCCTGCGCGAGGCGATCGCCCTCCTGAAGCGCGGCAATCCGGGCACCCGCGTGCTGCTCGGCGTCGGCGGCGATGGTTACAAGGAGGGCTGGCCCGCCTATGACCCGGTGGCCGCCGCCCGTCTGGTCGCCGATCTGGGCGCCGATGGCATCGATCTCGACTACGAGCCGCCCCGACCCGATTGCCGGCCCTCGGCCGAGGCGGGACGCATGGTCTGCGCCAGCGACGCCAGCTGGCGCGATCTTGTCCGCAGGACGCGGGCGGTGCTGCCCCGGCCCCTGATGCTCTCGATCCCGGTCTGGAGCGTTGGTGCCTATGGCGAGGGGGAATTCGCCGCCGCCCGGCCGGTTTCACCCTATACGGGCGTGATGCTCGACCTGCTGCGTTCGCCCGAGGCGGCGTCGGTCGATCTGCTCTCGATCATGAGTTACGAGGCCGGGCCGCAGTTCGATCCGGCTCAGGCCTTCAGGGCCTATCGCCAGTACTGGCAAGGTCCGCTGACGATCGGGATCAATGTCGTCTCCAGCATTCCGGGCGACGACTGGAGCCTGCCGCGCATCGAGGCGATGCTGTCCACCCTGGCGACGGTCGACGATCCCGGGGCGGGCGCCATGCTCTATGCCGCCCTGCAGCGGACCTCGGACGGCAGTCCGGACGGGAGGCGGAAATTGCAGGCCATCTGCCTTGGCCTTGGCCTCGGCGCTTGCGGGGACGTGTTGCCCTGAGCGTCTCTCAACGGCGCGGCTGACGGCCTTGGGGATGCACGGCGGTCAGATTGCCCCATTCCTCGGGCACGCTTTCGCGGGGGCTCAGCCTTCCGTCCGCCTGCCGGATGAAGAACTGATAGCCGAAGGCCGCGATGGCGTGGAAAGCGCTGGCGGTGTCGTCGCCGCGCTGCTTCTGCAGGTCGGCGTTCACCTCGAACAGGATGATCGGCCGGTGCCGGGCGATGGTGTCTGACGCCCCGGCGATGACGAGGGCTTCCGCCCCCTCGACGTCGATCTTCAGGACATCCAGCCGGCCGGGGGCGAGTTCGGCCATCAACTGATCGATGGTCGTCAGTTCGACCTCTTCCGTCTCCGCGTTACTGCCGTCGTTCAGCAGCGAATAGGTCTGGGGATCGTCGCCGAGCGGGACATGGTAGAAAACTGCCCGGCCGATATGGTCCGAAGCCGCCTTGCGCACGAGCCTGACCTGACTGAACCCGGGGTTGAGCGCGATATTGGCGGCCAGCCGCCCGGCCGAGAGTTGTCCGGGCTCGATCGCGACGACAAGCCCGCCGGATCCGACGAGGGGGGCCGCCTGCAGGGTGTAGATGCCGATATTGGCGCCGACGTCGAACACCACGTCGCCCGGCCCGACCAGGCGGTCGAGATAATGAAGTTCGGTCTCGGCCCAGTCCCGCAGCAGATAGCAGGAGATGGAGGTGTAACGGTAATCGGCGGGCAGGCGCAGCCGCCCGCCACCGGCCGAAAGGCGAATGACCGGGGCGTGCTTCAGACTGACCCAGAACACCCAGGTCAGGGCGTGCCACAGGGTGGCGAGCGGGGCCGCCTGGAACCCCGGATGGGACAGGAGTTTGCGGACGCGGCGAAACAGACGCTGCACGATGGGAACCTGTCAGGGAGGGGCCGGAGATGCCCGCTGTTGGCGGCGCCCGGCAAGATAGACGGACAGGGCGGCCGCTGTCGCGAATTCCCCGGGTGTGAACATGACCGAATAGATGATGCTGGCGATCGAGACATAGAGGATGAGATCGCGGAGCGCCAGCGCCATCGGATCGCCATCACCCGCGTTGCGCCAGGCGACATGGAGACAGCCGAGCAGGCAACCGGCGATCAGCAGGACCCCCAGCAGGCCATATTCGAACATGATCCCGACCCAGCCGAGATCGGCCAGGAAGAACTGGGAATCGCCGAAGACGTCGGCCATGGTCACGGCGCTGAAGCGGGTGATCGAGCCGACGCCGAAGAGCAGACGGATGGGGTCGCCGAACATGAACTGGGTGGCGAGAGCCAGCGAGTTCTGCCGGATGGTCAGCGAGCCGCCCAGGTTGCTCTTGGCCGCTTCGCCGATCATGCCGGTCGCCAGCACGAAGACCAGCGCCGCCGCCGCCATGGCGCCCCCGAAGATGACGAGACTGTGCAGGCGTCGGGGCAGCGCCGTCGACAGCGACCAGCCGACCAGCAGCAGGGTGACGGCGATCGCCGTCCGCTGCTTGTAGATCAGGACTTCGGCGATGACGCAGGCGGCGACAAAGCCCAGCAGCCACAATCGTCCCGGCCGGGAAACCGCCTGACGGGCGCACCAGAAGACGAAGAGATTGCCGAAGAACATGGGCATGTAGATGCGATAGCCGCGCTCGAACTCGAACATGAACAGCTTGCTGTCGGCGTTGTTGCCCTGATAGGCCGAGGCCGGCATGACGATCCACAGGAAGACCATCATGCCAAAGGTCGTCGCCCCCAGGATCACCAGCGAGCGCTCGACATGGGATGCCTTCGGTTTCGCCAGGATGAGCAGACCCAGCAGCGAGAAATAATAGGTCAGCGGCCAGGATTTGGCCGTCGTCGCCATGGCGTCGAACAGGCCGTTGCCGAGCTGCATCATCGAGACCAGCGGGGTCACGCCAAGGACATAGGTCAGCATGACGAGGAACGGCAGGGTCAGGGGCGGCTTGGCCCGCGACAGGCCGATCGGCACCAGCGCCAGCGTCAGGGCCGGCCAGGCCTTGGAGAGGTAATAGGCCGGCATGACGTCGATCAGGTAATGGAACGTCTGGCCGAACATCGGCAAGGTGAGCGCGAACAGGAGAACCAGCGCCGCGCGGTGCTCTTCCTCGACGGGCAGGCCCGTCCGCGTCGGGGCTGGTGTCGAGGGTGTCGCGGGCAACCCGACCGGGCGAAGGATCTGGCCCCGCCGCCGGACGGCCCGGACGCTTTCGTCCGTCACCTGCCGCTCTCGGCCGGGGGCAGGGGGGCCGGCGCGTGGGGCTTCAGGCCGAGCCGGGCCTTCAGCGCGATCCAGACCACCGGGAGAGATTGCTGGAACACGCGTTTGGCGTGGCGGCGCGGGTTCAGGATCAGACGATGCAGGGATTCGAGCGCGAAACGGCGCATCCAGGCCGGCGCCCGGGGAATGAGGCCGGTGGCGAAATGCAGCGATCCGCCGATGCACAGCGCGACGCCGACCGCGCCGCCCAGTTCGACGGCGCGCAGCGCGATCATTTCCGACTGCGGGCAACCGCAGGCGATGAAGACATAGCGGGACGGGTTGGCGATGATGAAACGCGCCGCCGCCTCGATCGCCACCGGGTTCCGGATCAGCCCCATCGGCGGTTCATGGTGGGCGATGCGCGTCAGGCCATATTGCGCCTTCAGCTCGGTGAACAGCCTCTCGTCGCCGCCGATGATGGCGACCGTGTCGTCGGGCTTGATGTAGCGCTTCAGCAGAAGGGCGGTCAGGTCGCTGCCCGCCGCCAGCGGCAGGTGAAGGCCGAACAGCAGCCGGCCCAGCAGGCGCAGGATCTGGCTGTCGCAGGTGACGAGCCAGGCATGGGCATGGACCGTCGCGAAATTGCGGTCGCCCTGGTCGAGGGCGACGACATGCTGGGCGTTGGGCGTCACGACATAGACGAGGGGCGCGCCGGGATCGCGCCCGGCGACCGCCGCCGCCGTCGCCTCGACGTCGATCGGGGTGATCGAAAGGCCAAGGAAATCCACGGCCGGGGGAAAGTCCTGCGTCGTCATAGCGGCGGCAAGGTGCGACCGGTCTCGGTCTGCCAGGTGCGGTTGATCGAATAGTTGAACTGCGGATCCCAGGGCAGCGTGTTGTCGATATATTGCTCGACCCAATGGCCGACTTCGCCGGCCAGGCTGCGCGGCACGAACAGAAGATCACCCGAGACCAGCATGACGTCATCCGCCGGGTCCATGCGCTGGATGAAGTTCTGGATGTCGATGGTGCGCATCATCGGCTTGCCATCGGGCGCGCGGCGGATCAGCACGACCTCGTCGGGCCGGGCTTCGTCGCGGAAACCACCGGCATTGATGATCGCCTCGAGCGGGGTGACGGGGCCGGTGACCAGATAGGTGCCGGGTGCCGCGATACTGCCGCCGACATAGATGCGGGACGAGGCATAGGTCTTCACCTGGACCGCGACCACGGCATCGGCCGCGAGGAAGCGCCGGGCGGCGACCTTGATCTTGCTCTCGAATTCGCCGGGGGTCAGGCCGGCGGCCTCGATCTGGCCGGTGGTGCGCAGGCCAACATGGCCGTCGGGACTGACCGTCACCTCGTCGTCCATCTCGGGGGTCAGCAGGAATTTCACCTGGAGGATATCGCCCGGCCCGATGTGATATTGCGGCTTGCTGTCGACCCAGGTCGAGAAACGGTCGGGCTTGACCACATCTTCCTGGATATAGACTTCCTGGCCGGTGCAGCCCGACAACAGGCCGCCCGCCACCAGAATGGCCGCGAACAGACGGGGACGGCCCTGACTCACAGCCATTTGTAGACCCTTGACGGAATATGGAAGCGGCGCCCGGCCATGATGAAGCCGAGGATATCACCCCCGGCATCCAGCACCGAGTCCCGAGTCCAGACGGCCGCCGGTCCGCGGCTGCTTTCGGCCTTCAGCAACAGGATGGTGGCATCGACGATGGCGGACGCGCGCCGCCCGATATGGCTGCGGGCCAGCGGCGGTGCCAGCAGGATGACGAGGTCGAACGACTTCTGCAGGGCCGCGACACCCTCCACCGCCTTGTGCAGGGGAACGCGCGGATCGAAAACCGCGCTGGACAGGGGCTCGATCGCGACCCGCGCCCGGTCGAAGTCGGGCAGGGCGGTGTGGCCGACCTCGGCGGTGACGCCATCCGCCGGGGTGTTCGCCCGCAGCCCGAGGGATTTGGCCATGGCCTGATTGTCGCTGAGGTCGACCAGCAGGACCTCGAGATCGCGGTGCACCGCGCATTCGGTCAGCAGGCCGCGCACGAGCGCGATGTCCACGGCATCGCTGTCGACCGGCATCAGATGCAGGCTGCCCAGGCCGCGGTCGCCCACCCGCGTGTCGAGAATCAGGGACGACAGGTGCCCCAGTTCCTCGTCGGAAGCGCGGTCGTGCGGGCGGGGGGCGCCCAGCATGAAGCTGGCCAGCGCGGCGAGGCCGAGCTGACGCTCCGCCTCGCTGGGCAGCAGATAGACCTGGCGGTTGAGATTGGCGAGGAAGCCGCCGGCGATACCGGCCAGCAGGCCGCCGAAGAGCCCCGCGGCCAGGAAGCTCCAGGCCATGGTAGCGCCCGTGACCGGGATTTCCGGCAGTTCGATCACGCGGACATTATTGGTCTGCTCGGCCGCCGCCTTCTCGTCCATCTTCACAGCTTCGGCGCGCAGCGCGTACTGGTGATAGACATCTTCCATGACCTTGCGCGTCCGCCCCAGCTCGTGCAGCAGGAATTGCGCCTCGCGCAGCACGTCGACCCGCCCCGCCGATTCCTTGGCCAGCCGGTCGAGTTCGGCGATCTGGTCGTTCAGGCCATCGCTCTCGACCTGAAGTTCGAACAGGCGCGAATTCATGAAATCGAGCGTCGGGTTCCGAACCTCGCGGTCGATCTGGTACTGCGGTTTCTTCTTCTCCCGGATCGATTCCCTGAGGAGGGCGATGCGCTGCTCGGTCTGGGCCCGAAGCGGGAAATCCGGCGCGTAGAGTTTCTTCAGCGCCTGCAGCTCGAGTTCGAGCTTGGTCAGGAGGTTGCGATCCTCGTCGTTCAGGATCTGGTTGGTCTGCTCGCCATAATCGAACAGGCGGGAAGGCTCGGCCGCCAGCTTGGCCCGGGCCGTCGTTACCTGCTCGATGACGGTGGCGCGGCGCTCCTGTGCCTGGCGGATGCGCTGCAGCAGCACGTCCGACTGGTTGACAGCCAGGATGATGTCCTGATCGATCTCGATGACGCCATATTTCTGCTTCACCGCCCGGATCTGCGCGTCCAGCCCCTGCAGGTCCTGGGAGAAACGCCGCACTTCCTCGGTCAGCAGGGGGGAGCGGACGACATCGAAAACCTTCCGTCGCCGTTCCTGGTAGTATTTGATCACGGACGCCGCGACCGCGGCGGAAATCTCCGGGTCGACATGGCGGAAGGTGACGGCGATGACGCTGCTTTCCTCGCGCACCTGCGCCTTCAGGTCGCCGCGCAGTCTCTCGACGGCGCGCTGGATCCATTGGCTTTCGTCGACGGCGGGCAGAATGCCCAGCATCCGGCGCCGGGCGATTTCAGGATAGAGCACCTCGGGTCGCAGCTGACGCACGACATCGCCCAGCACCCCGTCCGAGACGATGATTTCCGCTTCGGACTGGACGAGCTTGAGGCCTTCGATCGAGAGGACCGAGGGGCCGGCGTCGCTCACGCTGTCGGATCCGCTGTGTTCGCGGTTGACGAGCACGAGGAGAAGGCCGCTGGCCGTGTAATATTTCTTCGCGGTCAGGGAGGCGGCGATACCGATCAGCACGGGGATCATGCCGACGATCACGATCGTCCGCCAACTGTAGAAGGCGAAGATCAGCAGATCCCGAACGGTATATCCACCACGCGCTGCCGCTGGCGCCGATCTGGCCCCCGCTCGCGTGGACGCGCCCTGCTCCAATTGTCTCTCCGCCCCCGATGACCGTGCCGCCCCTCGCGGAGCCGGACAGTTGCCACATTGGCCAAAGCGACGTCACAACTCAAGGACTTAGAGCCCCCAAATCTTTGGGAATCAAGGTGTTGGCCGAGCTGCTCTCTACTGGAATCCGAGGGCGAGCTGCAGCGAGCCGGCGATGAAGCCGGTAACGGCGCCAAGGACGAAGAAAATCCATTCGTCTTCCTGAAAGGCCGGGCGCAGCAGGTCCTGGAATTCCTCGGGGGACAGCGCGCGCGTTCGCTCGGCCAGGAAGCGGGAGAGGAATTTCGCGCGCTCCTTGTTGAAGGCTTCGTCCTCCAGCGGATCGAGGGCCATGAAGGTCGATTTCTCGGCGATGGCGGATTTCAGCCCGGCATAGCCGTCCGGCCCCATGGAGAGCTGGAGCGTGGTGCGGATGACCGGCGATTCGAGCATCGGCGCCAGGTGCTTCTTGATGATCAGCCGGGTCTTGCCCGATTGCCGGCCGACCAGGATCTCGCGGGTGATGCGGCCGATGGTCAGCATTTCGCTGGCGGCGAGTTCGGCGAATTTGTCGGCGATCTCGTTCTGGCGGCGCAGGAACACGCCCTGGAAACGCCAGGGGCCGATGCGCACCGGCTTCAGGGGCCGGAACACCATGGAAAGCGCGATCCAGTTGGTCAGGAAACCGAGGACGGCGGCATAGGCGGGCAGCAGCCAATGGGCCGGGATGAAATAGAACAGCACCATCTGCAGGACGCCAAAGGCGAGGCCGATCCAGAAGCTGGAGCGGATGACGAAGGCCAGTTCCTTGTTGCCGACCTCCATGAACATGCGGACGACCAGGCTGCGGTCGGCCTCGACCTGATTGCCGATCATCTCGCGGATATCGACGAGGTCTTCGGCGTGGTCGATGATGTCGTCCATCATCGCGCCCATGACCTTGGTCAATTGGCCGCGGGCGTGGTTATAGACGCGGTTGCGCACCAGGCGGGGCAGATTGGCCCAGAGCACCGGGCTCTGTTCCGACATCAGGTCGTCGACATAATCCTCGATGCGGGCGCCGACGGCCTTGGCCACCTGTTCCGAGATCTTCTCCGGCTCCATCTTGCGCATGAAGTCGCTGAGGGTGCCGATCTTGGCCAATGTCTTGTCGACGAGGATGTTCGACATCTTGCGCGCCTTGCGCGGTACGACGCCCTGCCAGCCGAGGAAGGGATCCAGGAAGCCGACGAAATGGACGGGGTAGAAGACCATCTGCATGGCCATCCAGACATGGACCCAGGTCACGACGGCCGCGACGATCGGAATGCTGACGAAGCCCCAGAAATCGGGCCTGCTCGTCAACTCGGCCCAGAACACGCCCAGATCCATCAGTCTCCCCCGCACTTTTGAGGGCGGTCTGCGCCGCCTCGTGAATGATTAGCCCGGCGGGGCCATGGCGACCAAGCCGGAACCCTCCCGCTTTCGGGGCTTTGCGCGCTTATCCGCTCACGGCAGCGCGGCGGCGAGGCCGACCGCCAGAAACACCCCGGCGACGGCGCCATGCATCAGAGGCAATTCGCTGCGCAGCACATTCCGCTGCATACCGAGGAAGGCCATTTCATCGAGGGCGTCGAGCTTGTCCCGCACCCGCAGGCGCAGCCGTTCGGCGCAGCGGGCGACGAGATCGGGCTCGCGCGCGGTGACCTGCAGCAGCGAGAGCAGTTCCGTGGTCGCGGCTTCGATCATGCCCTGCATGGCCCGGCGCGGGATGACGAGATTGAGCAGGCCACCCCCGGGCAGGCGGGCGAAGATGGCGGCCACCCGGCGTTCCACGATGGCGCGGGTGCCGATCGCGCCCCGTCCGGCGACAAGTTCGTCGATCACGACATCGAGGCGGAAGGATTCATTCGCGACCGTGTCGACGTAAAGCGTGGTGATCATCGGCCTTGCCGGCAGCAGGGGTGTGAAGCAGCGCGCGGGCAGGCGGTGGCGCCAGCGCGCGGGCGGCGGCGTGAACAGCCAGTCGATGGCGAGACGGCTGGCGCCATAACCAAGCAAGGCCCCCGCCAGCATCGACGGCGCGCCGGGAATGAAGACGGGCAACAGCAGGGGCAACAGGCCAAGGCCCGGCAAGACCGCCATCAGGGAGCGGAAACCCGGCGTCGCCACCAGGGCGACCATGCGCGCCAATTCCCGGGGACGGGCACCAAAATACCGCTCCTGCATCGCGGGGATGTCGATCAGATCGTCGATGGAGGCGACAATCTCGGCCATGGCCTGATCGACCGCGCGGGGCACCGTGCGTGCCAGATGGTCCTCGAACTGCACCTTGGCGGCGCCGGGCAGGCCGCGCCACATCATGCCGAGATGAGCCGTGGCGACCCGGTGGAGAATCGCCTCCCGCTCGGCGGCAAAGGCCGCGTTCACATTCGTCGCGATATCCCCGGGGCCGAGCGCCAGCGCCAACTCCCGCAGAGGCCCGACCGCGTCAAGGCTGAGGGCGCCGACGCGGCGGCCGATTTCGGCGCTGCGCGCGGCGATCAGGGGCGGCAGCAGGCCATCCGGCCGCAAGGCGCGCGGCACCGGCACGCCCGCCAGCAGGATGCGCGTGGCGATCACGGGGACGAGCACCAGCCCGACGAGGCCGGACAGATAGACAAGGGCCTCGATCAACGGGCCCTGTCCCCGCCGCCTGCGCCGCCGCCGCCATGGCCCAGCCCGGTCATCGCCTTGTTCCTCCCTGATCGCCGCCCTGAAATGACGCGAGACTAGGTCGGCCGTCAAGTTTCCCGGAAGGTATCGCGGTCTTCGCCTAGCGTGACAGAACATGATACATGCGTTGGTGCTGGCGCGACCGGCAACCCGACCTGTTACCGTCCAAGGGGCAAGCCGCCGATCATGAGCAAGAAAGCCGAAACGCCGGTCCCGGCCAAGCCGCCCCGGCCGATGACCGGTCGGACGGAGCGGACGCAGGCGCTGCGAAGCGCGATCATCGATTCAGCGATCAAGGAATTCGCCGCCAAGGGCTATGCCGGGGCATCCTTGCGCATGATCGCGGGGCGGACCGGAATCGAGCTTGGCCACCTCGGCTATCATTTCTCGACCAAGATGGATCTGTGGCAGGCGGCGGTCGCGGCGCTGTTCGATGCCATGCCGAAGGCG
Organism: Zavarzinia sp.; assembly: GCA_025869435.1. Classification (GTDB taxonomy): domain Bacteria; phylum Pseudomonadota; class Alphaproteobacteria; order Zavarziniales; family Zavarziniaceae; genus Zavarzinia. Next base: position 67,532 of record JAOZVS010000058.1, on the reverse strand, counting down.
GCGGATATTCCGCTGGCGACGACACCGGCGGAAGCCAGCGCCAATGTCGGCCAGCTGATCGTCGATTACGCCTCGTTCTGCATCACCCATCCCGAGCATATCCAGATCGTGTTCGGCGAATCCGCGGCGGGGGGAGAGCGTCTCGACTGGGTGGCGCGCCACTATCTCGACGATACGGTCGCCGGTCTGGCCCGGCACATCGACGCGGCCCATCGCTTTGGCGTGCTCGCCAATGTGCCGGCTTCCGTGTTCATCGCCGCCATGGTGGGGATGTCCGCCATCAATTTCGCCCTGCCGCCCTTGCGCGACATCCTGCTGGGCGGGGGGCTGGACCTCGGCATGATGCAGACCCTGCTGGGGCGACTTCTGCCGGCGGAGCCAGACAGCCGGGAATGAACCGGCGCGGTCGGGATTGCGGCCGTTTGCAGGCCGAATGGTCCCAAAGTGCAAACTTTGACGAATGACAAGGTTCGGCGGGCGCGCTATCAAACCCGGGCGTGTGAGCCCTTATGCACGCAGCCCGCGAATTTCGACGGGCCGACTTGATGGCGTCGATTGTTCAGTCGACGCCATTATTTTTGGATCGGGCCATGCTGGAAATGCGCAAAAAAATGCCCGCCGTTCGAGGGCCAGAGTGAACGGCGGGCTTTAAGTATGGGCCGCGTCGAAAGCTGCAACCGGGGGCCGAAGCCCCTGATGGCAACCCGACGTTGCGCTGCGGCCGTTCCGATCAAGCAAGCGGAGGAGAGATCGCTTCACTTATCGGCGTGGCAACATAAGAAGGCGATTCTTATTATGCTGCCATACGACCTTGGTATGAGCACGATTGACGCAGGGGAATCAAGGACTTTTGGTGGCGGGCCCGGAGCGTGTCCAATCTGGCGGGAGGCTGGCCACGGCGCTGGCGCGGGGCACCGTTTGGCTCTACCCTGCGCAGGCACATTCGCCACAGTCGGAATGCAGTCATGGCCGGAATCGCCAATTATGTCTGGGCCGCCCTCTACGACTGGCTGATCACCCGGTCGGACCTGCCGCCCATCGAGATCCGCAATTCCTTCGATGACCTCATCGATCAGGCGCAGACAACCCATGGTTTGCTGGTGATCGGCGGTGTGCTCGTCGTCGCCTGGCTGGCCTTTCGCGTCTTTCGCTGAGCCGTCAGCGCGGCGGAATCGAATAGGTGCCGGTGGCGTGGGCGACCAGTTCCGGGTCGCCTTCCGAATAGAGCGACACTTCCCCGATGACGAGGCGACTGCCGAATTTCAGCGCGCGGCTTTCGGCGATCATGTCGCGGGGGCCGGGCTTGCGCAGGAAATTGATGTTCAGATTGGTCGTCACCGCGAGGGCGACCGGGCCGAGGGTGCCCAGCACCATGGCATAGAGGCCGCAATCGGCGAGCTGGAACATGCTGGGGCCGGAAATCGTGCCGCCCGGCCGCAGATGCCGGCTATCGAAGGGCAGACGGCAGCGCGAATAGCCGGGCGCGGTCTCTTCCACCAGAATATGCGTCGCCTGTTCGAAGACCTGTTCGAGGAAGCTCTGGACTTCGTTTGCGTTCATGGCCGCCTGTGCCGGCAAGGGCATGGTTTCCCCCATCCTTTATGATCGTTGCTGCGACAAAATAGGCGGGCGGGCAGGGCGCCGCCAGCCTTGCCTTGGCATGGCGCTTCGGCATAAAGCACGGGTCATGATCCTGTCGCGTGTCGATATCGCCGATCTGCCGGCCCTCCGCGCCGCCTTCGACGCCCATCTCGAAGCCGAGGCGCCCTGGGCGCGGGCCGCTTTCGCCTTCGTCATGGACAGCGCGGCGCTGATCCCCCTCGGCGTCGATACGGCCGAGCACCGCGACCAGGCGGTACGCCTTGCCCATGACTTCGGCCTCGAGACTCTGGACGAGGCGCCGCAGCAAGCCTTCTCGTGGGACGGGCGCATTCTCCGCACCCGCTCGGAAGCGAGCGTGATCGTTCACGAAGTCACGCATTTCCTGGTCTCCCCGCCCGAGCGGCGCGGGCTTCTGGATTTCGGCCTTGGCGCCGGCCCCGAGTCGGGCCGGGTCGAAGAGGCGAATGCCGCCCTCTGCACCGATTTCGCGACGCGCGAGGAGGAGGAGACCCAGGCCTCCCTCCTCGGCATCCTGTGGGAAGTGGAACTGGGCCAGCCGGGCATTCTCGCCTTTCTCGAACAGAACTGGCTGGAAGGCTGGCACCGGCCGACCGCCGCCCGCCATTTCGCCCGCCATCTCGATATGCTGGTGAGGGCGGGCCTTGCCCATGCCGATGGCCACCCGGTGCCGCCACCCGGGGGTGTTCAGGCGGCCTGACCTCGCTTCGGCCGGGCCGGCCCGCTATAGTGCGGCCATCGCCTATTGCCGGAGATGCGTGAATGTCCAACTCCCCCGTGGTGCCGCAGCCGTCGAAGAACATCGAGCTGGCGCAGACCGAGCTGTCGCGCAGCCCGTCGCCCTCGGTCGCGCTGGAGCCCGCGGATGCCGCGCTCGTGACCGAGATCAAGCAGGGGATCGATATCACCGACAGTGCCGCCGTCCTGCAGTTCGGCACCAAGGTCCAGACCGGCATCGCCGAATTCGCCGATGGCATCCTGAAAACCGTCGCGGCCAAGGATTCGGGGGTGGTGGGGGAAACCCTGTCCGATCTTCTGATGAAGGTGCGCGGTCTGGACGCGGAAAGCCTGAACAAATCGCCGGGCTTCATCGGCCGGCTGTTCGGCAGCGCGACCCATGAGGTCGGTAAATTCCTCGGCCGCTACGAGAAGGTGGCGAGCCAGATCGACCGCATCGTCCTGAAGCTCGAGGATGCGAAGGACCAGCTGCTGCGCGACGTCGTGATGCTCGACATGCTGTTCGAGCGGAACCTCGAGAATTTCCGTGCGCTCAATCTGCATATCCGCGCCGGCGAGGAATTGCTGGCCGACATGCGCTCGAATGTGCTGCCGGCGCTGGAAGCCGCCGCCCATGATCCCGATCCCGGCCTCGCCCAGATGAACGCCCAGAAGCTGGCGGACGCCCGTCAGGCCCTCGACCGTTTCGAGAAGAAGCTGCAGGACCTGCGCCTGTCGAAGACGGTTACCCTGCAGACCATGCCGCAGATCCGCCTGATCCAGGGCAACGACACGGTATTGGTCGAGAAGATCCAGTCCTCGATCCTGAACACGATCCCGATCTGGAAGAACCAGATGGTCATCGCCATCTCGATCGCCCGCTCGCAAGGGGCGCTGGAATTGCAGCGGGAAGTCACCAACACGACCAACGATCTCCTGCGCAAGAATGCCGAGATGCTGAAGCAGGGCACCATCGGCGTCGCCCGCGAGGCGGAACGCGGCATCGTCGATATCGAAACCCTGCAAACCGTGAACCGCGATCTGATCTCGACCATCGACGAAGTGATGAAGATCCAGGCCGAAGGCCGCGGCCGGCGCCAGCAGGCGGAGGGCGAGCTGCTAAAGATCGAATCCGAGCTGAAGGCCCGGCTGATCCGCGGCTGAGGGCGGCATGGATCTGATCCGGCATGTCCTGTCGGGCCTTGGCGGCGGTATCGCCTTCCTGATCTTCTACCTGGGGCTTGGCGACGCGCCGTCCCTGTCGATCGGGGCGGGGCTCGCCGCCTATGGCGCCGTGCAGCTGATCTTCCGGGCCCTGGCGCCGGGCGCGCCAACGGGCAGCGCGGCCGTCGACATATTGACCGTCGCCGACGGTCATCTCGACGCCATCAACCATCTCGCCGGGGTGGCGCCGCCCGCTCTCGCCGCGCGTCTGCGCCGGCTGGAGGATGTGGCGCTGCCCGTCGTCTACCGGGTGCAGGAGCATCCCGAGAATGCCATGGACCAGCGCCGCTTGCTGACCTTTTACCTCGGCCTTGGCCGGCGGCTGGGCGAGCATGGGCAGCGGCTTTATCAGCTGCGGGGCGCGGACCACCCCAGTCTTGCCAAAATCGGCGCCATGCTGGACGAGGTGACGGGCGCCTTCACCGCCAGGGCCGAATCGGCCAGGGCGGTGGAACTCGCCCGGCTGGAAACGGAACTGGCGGTGCTGGAGCGCAGCCTTGAAGCGGAACGCGGCGCCTGACCGCCGCGCGAGGATATGAGGGAGAGTCCGGGAATGAAGTTCACGATCCGCAGGTTTGCCCTTGGTGCCGGCCTGGCTGTCGCCCTTGCCGCGCCGGCCTTCGCCCAGGCGGGACTGGACCTGACCGGCACTTATCTCGTCACCGGCCAGAACGGCGGCGAACAGGGCACCTATGCCGCCGATGTCGCGGTGACGCTGGAAGGCGATGTCTACCATCTGGCTTGGGACGCTCAGGGCCAGAAGGTCGAGGGCGTCGGGCTTCGCCTCGGCGATACGCTGGCGGTGACCTGGCAGGATCCGGCGACCAGGGAAGCGGCGGTTGCCGTCTATATCATGATGCCCGATGGCGGGCTGAAGGGCCGCTGGGCGCCGATCGGCGCCAAGACCGCCGGCACCGAGGAATGGACCCGCAAGCCCTGAGGCTTCTCAGATGGCGCCGCCCAGCCAGCCGCTGAGCGCGTCCCACGACAGCACGCTCATATAGGCGAGGAAACCGAGGGCGGCGAGGCCGCCGATGATCCCGATCGAGGTCATCAACCCGTCCTGTTCGATGAGGCCGAGGGCCAGGAACAGGATGGCGAAAGAAATCGGGATATTGGTGAAGGGGATGGGGCTCGCCAGCATCAGGCCGAGCAGGGCGATCAGGATGCCCACCATCCGCTCGGCCATCGGTCCCGTGAGCAGGGGCAGGCGGGGCTTCAGCACTTTCTCCATCCGCCCGATCACCGGCAGGCCGCCGCGCACGACCTTGCGCAGGTCCTCCGTCGCGATGGTCCGGGCCAGGATGCGCTTTGGTAGCCAGGGCCGGGGCAGGCCGCCGACCATCTGCAGGGCGATGACGGCGATCGGAAAGCCGGCGATGGCCGACAGGCCGGGCGGCGCGATCGGCAGACAGGTCGGCAGGGCCAGCAGCAGGATCAGGAGGCCGAAGCCGCGTTCCGCCAGCATGTCGACGATGGCGCCGATGGAAATCCGCTCTTGCGACCAGCCGAAAGCCATGACCACCAGGGTCTCGGCCGCGGTCGGCTCGCGAAATACGCTGGAACGGTGTTTCTTCATCACATTCAACTGTGGTCGAGACGACGTGGCAGGCGCCGCTCGCGGTGCACGGACACGGACAGGATCAGGCCGACGCCGATCATCAGCGTCATGGTCGCCGAGCCACCATAGGAGACGAGGGGCAGCGGAATGCCGACGACCGGGATGAGGCCCATCACCATCGACAGGTTGATGAAGACATAGAGGAACAATTGCGTGCCGATGCCGAGCGCGACCAGCCGGCCGAACTGGTGGCGCGAGCCGAGGCCGATCGCCAGCGCGTAGCCGAAAACGCAGATATAGAGAAGGATCAGCAGAAGACCGCCGATCATGCCGAATTCCTCGGCGAGCTGGGGAAAGATGAAGTCGGTATGGACTTCCGGCACGAAGCGCAGTTGGCTCTGGGTGCCGAGCAGATAACCCTTGCCGAACACCCCGCCCGAGCCGAGGGCGATCATCGACTGCAGGATGTTGTAGCCGGCGCCCAGGGGATCCGCCTCGGGGTTCAGGAAGGTCAACACCCGGCGGCGCTGATAGTCATGCATGAATTCCCAGACGATGGGCAGGGCGCCGAGGCCGGCGGCGATGACGATGCCGAATTTCCACAGCCGTACCCCGGCCAGGAAGAAGATGGCGCCCGAGCCGGCGAGCAGCAGGGTCGCCGTGCCGAGATTCGGCTGCTTCAGCACGAGGGCGACCGGCGCCAGCACCATCAGCAGCGGCACGATCAGCACGCTCGGCCGGCCGATCTGTTCCGGCATCACGCCATGAAAATAGCGGGCGAGGGCGAGCACGAGGGCCAGCTTCATGATTTCGGACGGCTGGATCTGGAAGAAGCCGAGGTCGATCCAGCGCTGCGCGCCCATGCCGATCGACCCCATGACCTCGACCCCGACCAGGCCGGCCAGCGTGACGCCATAAAGGAAATAGGCGTAGCGGGCATAGACGGAGATATCGATCAGGGCGACGACGACCATGACCCCAAGGCCAATGATGAAGAGCAACAGCTGCCGCCCGGCCCAGGGATCCCATTTGCCGCCAGCACTGGAATAGAGCATGGCGACGCCGATCGCCGCGATGGCGATGACGAGAAGCACGAGGCCCCAGTTGATCGAGAGAAGGCGCGACCCCAGGGGGATGCGGTCGCCTTCACGGCTGGAATAGACGCTCAAGGCGCGGGTCCGATGTTCCGGTTTGTCTGGCTTGCCCCGTTCTAGACCGAAACGGCTGGCAGCGCAAAGCCAAGCGGCGGGAAGATCAGCGACGGTGGATCGCGGCGCTGACCAGCAGCCAGCCCCAGCCGATCAGCATCATGGTGCCGCCGATGGGGGCGACCATGCCGAGGCGAAGCTCCGCGAGGGCGATGGCATATAGGGCGCCGCCAAAGACGAGGGCGCCGACGGCAAGGGCGAGGGGCGCGGCGACCGAGACGATGCCCCGCTCCACCAGCCACAGGACGCCCAGGGTCGCCGCGGCGTGGATCATCTGGTAGAGGCTGGCGGTCTGGACGAGGGCGAGCTGGTCGGGCGTCGCCGTCGCCTTCAGGCCATGGGCGGCGAAGGCACCGAGCCCCACGCCCAGCAGCCCGTCGAGCGCGGCGATGATGATAGCGAGGCGAAACAGCGGCGACATCAGCCGACCGTGACCGCGCCGGTGAAGGCTTCGGCCAGAACGGTGGCGATCCTCGACCGGCTCTTGACCGAGGTCAGCAGCAATTCGTCGTTGGTGTTGGACAGGAAGCCGGTCTCGATCAGCACGGCCGGCACATCCGGCACCTTCAGCACGGCGAAATTGGCCGAGCGCCGCGGATTGTCGAGGAGCCGCAGCTTGGCGCCCGCGGTCTTGACGATATGGGCCTTGCGGGCGAGGGCGGTGTTCAGGGAATGGCGCCGCGACAGGTCGAACAGGATGGCGGCGACCTGCGGGTCCGACACGCCGATGTCGAAGCCATGCAGCAGATCGGCGGCATTCTCGCGGTCGGCGATGGCGGCGGCGAGGCCGTCAGACGCCTTTTCCGACAGGGTATAGGCCGACAGGCCGCGGGCATCCGGGTTCGGCGCCGAATCGGCATGGATCGAGACGAAGAAATCGGCCTTGGCCGTCTGGGCCTTGGCCGCGCGTTCCTGCAGGGGGACGAAGACGTCCCTTGTGCGGGTCAGCACCGCCTTGCAGCGGCCGCCGGCCTCGATCCGGGCGGCGATCCGCTTGGCGAGGTCGAGGGTGATGTCCTTTTCGAAGACGCCGCTCGGCCCGATGGCGCCGGGGTCGTGACCGCCGTGACCAGGGTCGATCATGATCACGGGCAGGGCGCGCGGCGGCGCCGGCTTTCGCGTGGGCACGGGCATCCGCTCGCCCAGGGTACCGGCGATGGCTTCCGCGGCGCCGCCCGAGAGAAGGAACGGCAGGCCGAGCCCGAGGCGCAGAATGTCGCGACGATCCATGCTCATGAGACCATTCGGCCGAAGCCCTGATGGATATAAGCCCCAACACATCATGCCGGCACGGGCGCGAGCCCGTCCGACATTTGCCATCAATGCCAGAAAATTCCCTCAGATTCAAGTGCTTGTCACAGGGCACTCAGATTCCGATGGAAGCGCGGTGGCCCAATGTGCGGTTGCAGCACGGAAAATATGAGCCCGGCGCCTTGACAGGGCCGGGGGCTGAGCCTAACTCTGCTGCGTCCGTTGGCACTCGCCAATTGGGAGTGCTAACAACGTGGCCGGTATAAACAGGCCTTTGTCTATTCCTAGAGGAGGTTCCCATGAGCTTTCGGCCCCTGCATGACCGTGTCCTGGTCAAGCGCATCGAAGCAGAAGAGAAGACCAAGGGCGGGATCATCATCCCCGACACCGCCAAGGAAAAGCCGCAGGAAGGCGAAGTCGTCGCCGTCGGCTCCGGCACCCGCAACGAGAAGGGCGAACTCGTCGCTCTCGACGTGAAGGCCGGCGACCGCATCCTGTTCGGCAAGTGGTCGGGCACGGAAATCAAGCTGGATGGCGCCGATCTCCTGATCATGAAGGAATCCGACATCCTCGGGATCCTCGAGACCACCGCCAAGAAGGGCAAGAAGGCCGCGTGAGCGGTCTCGTCCGTCTGACCCGCCAGAAGATTTGAAGGAGCGAGCCAATGGCTGCCAAGGATATCCGTTTCAACACCGACGCCCGGTCGCGCATGCTGCGCGGCGTCGAGATCCTCGCCGACGCGGTGAAGGTCACCCTCGGCCCGAAGGGTCGTAACGTCGTCATCGAGAAGTCGTTCGGCGCCCCGCGCATCACCAAGGACGGTGTCTCGGTCGCGAAGGAAATCGAACTCGCCGATCGTTTCGAGAACATGGGCGCCCAGATGGTGCGCGAAGTGGCCTCGAAGACCAACGACATCGCCGGTGACGGCACCACCACCGCCACCGTGCTCGCCGCCGCCATCGTCCGCGAAGGCTGCAAGGGCGTCGCCGCCGGCATGAACCCGATGGACCTGAAGCGCGGTATCGACCTCGCTGTCGAGGCCGTCGTCGCCGACGTCAAGAAGCAGTCGAAGAAGATCTCCGGTTCGGCCGAGATCGCCCAGGTCGGCACCATTTCCGCCAACGGCGAGAAGGCCATCGGCGACATGATCGCCAAGGCCATGGAAAAGGTCGGCAAGGAAGGCGTCATCACGGTTGAAGAGGCCAAGGGTCTCGAAACCGAACTCGACGTCGTCGAAGGCATGCAGTTCGATCGCGGCTATCTGTCGCCCTACTTCGTGACCAACGCGGAGAAGATGACCGTCGAACTCGACAACCCCTACATCCTCCTCCACGAGAAGAAGCTGTCGGGCCTCCAGGCCATGCTGCCGGTCCTCGAGTCGGTGGTGCAGTCGGGTCGTCCGCTGCTGATCATCGCGGAAGACGTCGAAGGCGAGGCTCTGGCCACGCTCGTCGTCAACAAGCTGCGCGGCGGCCTGAAGGTCGCGGCCGTGAAGGCTCCGGGCTTCGGCGATCGTCGCAAGGCGATGCTCGAGGACATCGCGATCCTCACCGGCGGCCAGGTGGTCTCCGAAGACCTCGGGATCAAGCTCGAGAACGTGAACCTCAAGATGCTCGGTCAGGCCAAGAAGATCGTCATCGACAAGGAAAACACCACGATCGTCGACGGCACCGGCAAGAAGGACCAGATCCAGGCCCGCGTCGGCCAGATCAAGGCCCAGATCGAAGAGACCTCGTCGGACTACGACCGCGAGAAGCTGCAGGAACGTCTGGCGAAGCTCGCCGGCGGTGTCGCGGTGATCAAGGTCGGCGGCTCGACCGAAGTCGAGGTGAAGGAGCGCAAGGATCGCGTCGACGACGCGCTTCACGCGACCCGCGCCGCGGTGGAAGAGGGCATCGTCCCGGGCGGCGGCTCGGCCCTGCTCTATGCCTCGCGCGTTCTCGACAAGATCTCGGTCGGCAACGAGGACCAGAAGCACGGCATCGACATCATCCGTCGCGCCCTGCTGGCCCCCGTGCGCCAGATCGCGGAAAACGCCGGCAAGGACGGCGCCGTGATCTCGGGCAAGCTGCTCGAGAACAAGGACCCGAAGATCGGCTACGACGCCCAGAACGACGTCTTCACCGACATGGTCAAGGCCGGCATCATCGACCCGACCAAGGTCGTCCGTACCGCTCTGCAGGACGCCGCTTCGGTTGCCGGCCTGCTGATCACGACGGAAGCCATGATCGCCGACAAGCCCGAGAAGAAGGCCCCCCAGATGCCGGGTGGCGACATGGGCGGCATGGGCGGCATGGATTTCTGATCCAGCCTTCCAGGCAAGTCACGGAACGGGGTCGGCGAAAGCCGGCCCCGTTTTCGTTTGGGGAAAGCGCCTGTTCAAATTCATCGGGATCATTGCAACCCGGCGGGCGTCCGGCGCATTGATGCGGCGGATGGTCCCGATGATGGTGGACCGCCGGGAGTGACGGGAATGATCAGGCAGACTTGGGTTCGGCGTTCGTTGCGGCTGATGGCAGCCGCTGTGATGGCCGGCGGCCTTTCGGCCTGTGTCGCCTATGACGACGGTTACGACGGCGGCGGCTATGGCGGCGGGAATTACGGCAATGGCGGCTATGGTGGCGGCAGCTATCGTCAACCCTATCCCAGCGGCTACGGCTATGGCGGCTCCTACAACGACGACGCGGCCCGCCGCGCGGCATGGGAGCGCCAGCGCCGCGAGCAGGAACGCCAGCGCTATGAATACGAACAGCGCCAACGCGAACAGCAGATCAAGGATCGCGACCGCGAGCGTTTTCAGCAGCAGCAACGCGAAATCGAATTGCGCCAGCAGTTGGAGCGCCAGCAGCGCGAACAGCAGCAGCAGGTCGAGAGGCGCCAGCGCGAAATGGAACAGCTGCGCAAGGCGCGCGAACGGGAATCCCAGCAGCAGGAAGAGCGTCGCCAGCGGGAACAGGAACAGGAACGCCGCCGCCAGGAACGCAACAAGCCCTGATCCGGCTCAGGCCTTCCGCGCGTCCGCCTCGTCGAGGATCTGTTCGATCGGCACGGGGCGGGCGATGGCATAGCCCTGGGCCATGTCGATGCCCATGTCGCGCAGCAGCTCCAGCGTCGCCTCGTCCTCGACGAATTCGGCGATCGTGTTGGCGCCGAACTTGTGGCCCAGGTCGTTGATGGATTCGACGATGGCGCGATCGACCGCGCTCGTCGTGATCTGCTTGATGAAATTGCCGTCGATCTTCAACTCGTCGACCGGGAACTTCCGCAAATAGGAGAAGGAGCTGAGGCCGGCGCCGAAATCGTCGAGCGTGATGCCGCAGCCGGTGGCCCTCGCGCGGGCGACGAAATCATTGGCGGCGGCCATGTTGTCGATCAGCGCCGTTTCCGTGATTTCAAAATGCAGGCGGTGGGGCTCGATGCCGCACAGCTCCAGCTCATGGCCGACGAAGGTCCACAGGTTGGGGTCGTTCAGGGAATTGGCCGACAGGTTGATGGCGAGGGCGAAGTCGCCGAGGCTGCCAAGGCGGGGGCCATAACGCCGCAAGGTGGTGCGGATGACCCAGCGATCGATCTCACCCATCAGGTCGTAGCGCTCGGCCGCCGGAATGAAATGGCCGGGGTAAAGCAACTCGCCATTTTCACCCTGCATCCGCAGCAGGATCTCGTAATAGCGCCGGCCCGGCGTGTGATCGCTCAGATATTCGATGCGCTGGGCAAAGAGGCGGAAACGGTCGGCGGCGATGGCGGCCCTGATGCCCGAGGCGATCTGGATATCCCGGTGGTAGCGCCCGGCATCGCTTTCGTCGGCGCGATAGGTGCAGACCCGGTTGCGCCCGGTCGATTTCGCGGCATAGCAGGCGACATCCGCCCGGCTCATCAGCTCGCTGACCGCGACGCTGCCATCGGCGATCTCGGCAAGGCCGATGCTGCCGGTGACATGATAGGGCTTGCCGTCCCACGAGAAGGTCAGGGCCGAGAGGGCGCAGATGATGTTGCGGGCGACGCCCTCGGCTTCCTCGATGCTGCGATCGGCGAGGAGAATGGCGAATTCGTCGCCGCCGAGGCGCACCGTCACATCCTCTTCGCCGACGAGTTGACGGATGCAGTTCGCGACCTTGACCAGAAGGGCATTGCCGGCCTCGTGGCCGGCGCTGTCGTTCAGGATCTTGAAGCGGTCGAGATCCATGAAGGCGAGGGCGAAGCGGCGCCGCGTGGCCTGGACCTCGGCGCTGGCTTCACCCAGACGCTGTTCGAGGGCGAGACGATTGGGCAGGCCGGTCAGGACATCCTGGCGCGCCGACTGCGCCAGTTCCTGTTCGAGCGCGCGGGCCTTGGTCACGTCCTGGAACACCAGCACGGCGCCCAGAAGCTCACCCTCGGCATTGCGGATGGGCGCGGCTGAATCCTGAATGCTCAGGCGCCGGCCCTCGCGGCTGATCATGTTGGCGTCGCCCTTCATGTAATAGGGCTTCAGCGCGCGCAGGCAGGTTTCGATCGGGTTGGGCAGGTCGGCCCCGGTCGCCCCGTCGCAGATACGGAAGATTTCGGTCACCGGGAGGCCCAGGGCTTCGGCCGCGGTCCAGCCGGTCAATTGTTCGGCCACCGGATTCATGAAGGTGATCAGCGCGGACGTGTCCGTGCAGATGACCGCATCGCCGATCGAATAGAGGGTGACCCGCAGTCTTTCCTTTTCTTCGAACAGGGCGGCGGAAAGATCGCGCAGGCTTTCCTCGGCTTCCTTGCGGGCGGTGATGTCGGCATGGGTGCCGATCATCCGCGTGGCCCTGCCGCCGGCATCGCGGGAAACCACGCGGCCCCGGTCGAGAATCCAGATCCAGCGGCCATCCCGATGGCGCATCCGGAACTCGGCCGAGAACGTATCGCTGGTGCCCGTGATGCAGGCCTGATCGAGCTGCAGGGCGGCCCGGCGGTCGTCGGGATGGATCAGCTCCAGCCATTTGTTCTCGTCGTCGCCGAAGTCTTCCTGGCGCAGGCCCAGCATGGCGGTCCACATCGGCGAATAGAAGGTGTGGCCGGCGACGAGATCCCGGTCCCAGACGCCATGGCGGGCGCTTTCGAGCGCGAAGCTCCACCGGCTTTCACTTTCGCTCAGGGCGGCTTCGGCCTTCTTGCGCTGGTCGATATTCTCGACCTGGGCGATCAGGTGCCGGACCTCCCGGGACTCCGGATCGCGCGAGGCCGAGACGGCGAGATTGCACCACAGCACGCGGCCATCGCTCGTGAGGTAGCGTTTCTCCATGCGGTAACTGTCGATCACGCCTTCCAGCACCCGCTCCAGCTGGCTCTCGTCGTGCTTCAGATCTTCCGCATAGGTGATGTCGCGAAAATTGATGCCGGCCATCTCAGCCGTCGTGTAGCCCAGCATTTCGGCGAAGGAGCGGTTGCTTTCGATGATATGGCCATCGGGCGCGACGAAGGCCATGCCGATGGCGGCATTGTCCATCGCGCCGCGAAAGCGCTGTTCGCTTTCCAGCAGGGACCGGCGGCTGGCGCGATGGTCTTCAAGCAGGCGCGAAAGCGTATAGGGAACCGCCAGCAGGGCCATGGTCGGAAGATAGGCCGGCAGAAGCGCCAGGATCTGGCCCCAGTCCACGGGAATCTCGATCCGGCCGTCCACGGTCGCGATGGCCAGCAGATTGGAGATCGCGGCCGTCATCGCCATGGCGAAGCTGGACAGGCGCAACGACGCCAGCATCAGGAAAATGGCGATGAGGACGAGCGGCGCATTGGCCCGGCCCGCGACGAATACCGCGATGAGGGTGCAGGCCACGGTAATGGCGATCACCTCGGCGACGCGCCAGCCCTCGACCATGCGCCGGGCGGCGGCGAGATCATAGGCAAAGCCGATGGGCAGGAAAATGATGGTGCCGACACAGGAGGACAGCCACCACAACCACCATATGCTCAGGAAGGGCAGGTCGCCCTGCATCAGTATCGTGGCGCTCGCCGCGACGGGAAGTCCGGTCAGCAGGGGGACGGCCGTGGCCGCGATCAGCAGGCTCCGGAATTCACCGGCGATGCCCTGCTTTCCGGCGGTGCGCTGCCGGGAGAGGCCAAGCGTTGCGCCGACATGAATGCTGATGCACAGGGCGAGGCCCACGGCGGGCAGCGGCGTCACGCCGCTGACGAGGCAAAACAGCAGGCCGGCAAGAGCGATCCCGACGATGGGGGCCGGGAGGCGCGACCAGGGACTGCGCCACAGAATGGCGACCATGGCGGCGTTGGCGAGGGAAATGGCCATGAGCACATTGCCCATGGGCGCCAGACGGGCGCCGATCAGGGCCAGCAGCAGGTAGAAAACGCCCGAACCGGTCGCGCAAGCCATCTGGCCAGCCGCCCGACGTCCGCCGCCGAGGCGGGCGAGCGCCGAAGGAGGCGACGTATCGTGCGCGGTTATGCCGGTCATGGAACAAGACCCCCCGTCCCGACGAAGCCGCCAGGAGGTGAACGCAAACTGCGGAGGACGAGACAATGTGTCATTTCAAATCACGGCGCCCGGGCCTGCGCCAGGAGTGGCTACGGCAGAAGAGTTGCGGTCATACCTTTAAGGACAGGTTAAGGCGGAAGGGATGGGGCGTGGTCGCCATGCGACGAATCGCGTGGCGGGGGTGGTCACGCCGCCTCGCCCTTGTCGGTCTGGGACGGCTTTTCCGCGGTTGCCCCGCGCCTGAATTCGCCGGGCAGCATTCCCGTCCATTTCTTGAAGGCGCGATGGAACGAACTGGGATCGGCGAAGCCCAGCCGCTCGGCGATGTCGGCCACGCTGTTACCGCTGTCGGTCAGGCAGCGGATGGCGAGATCGCGCCGCAGCGAGTCCTTGATCGCCTGATAATTCTGTCCTTCACCGTCGAGCCGGCGGCGCAGGGTCGAAGGGGACATGTGAAGTCCCGCCGCCAGACTGTCGAAATCCGGCCATTCCGCCACCGCGACACGGCGCAGGCTGCGGCGGATATGAACCGTCAGGCTGTCGTTGGAGCGGTATTTGACCAGGATGTTGGCGGGCGCGCGGCGCAGGAAGCTCTTCAACTCGGCCTCGCTGCGCTTCACCGGCAGATCGAGGGTCGCCGCGTCGAATTCCAGCCGGGTGCGGGCGCGGCCAAAGCGCAGGTCGTGGGTAAAGAGGGTGCGATAGTCGTCGATATAGGGCGGCTCGGCGCAGCGGAATTCCGCCGCCGTCACCGGGATGCGCCGGCCGGCCAGCCAGCAGGTCAGGCCGTGGATGACCAGCCAGAAGGTGCAATAGGTGAAAGCCCGCAGCGGTGCTCCGGTCTCGGCGAGGGTGATCGAGGCCCGCTCGCCCTCCCGCACCAGCCGGGGCTGGAAATCGTCGAGGATCAGCGAAATGAAGCGCAGGGCCCGGCGCAGCGCCTGGCCCACGGTTTCGGCGCCATGCGCGCTGCGCGCCATCAGGGCGAAACTGCCAGGCCGCATGGGGTGGTGGTCCATGCCGAAGAATTCGCAGTTCATCGCCCGCGCCAGCTGCAGCCACAGCGCGGCGTAATGGCTGGCCGGCACCCTGGCTTCCTCATCGGCGAGCAGGGCCGGGGAGATGCCGGATGCGGCCAGGACGGCATCGACATCGAGGCCCCGCCCGCGGGCGACCACCAGCGCTTCCTCGACGAGATGAACCGATATCGTGCCGCGTTGCATCATGGCCCCCGGCCGTTCCCCCTTGTTCGTCATGGCAAATTCCGTCGCTGAATTTGGAGCCTGCTGCCATTGTAGCCACCGCGCAATGGGCTTAACCCGTTCGCCAAAGGCCGAGGGCCGGAACAAGCCAAGGGAGATGCGCCGATGAAGCGTACCTATGATTCCGTCATTGCCGGGTTTTCCGTCGCCGCGCTCGAGAAGGAGTTGCTGAAAGGCAGCCTCGCCGGGGGCCTGAACGCCTGCGTCGAATGCTGCGACGCCCATGCGGAAGGCGGCAGGATCGCCCTGCACTACGAAAGCAAGGACGGCGGCAGCGCCGACTATACCTTCGAGCAGCTGCGCGACATGTCGGCCAAATTCGCCAATTTCCTGGTCGCCCATGGCGCGAAGCCCGGCGACCGTGTCTCGGGCCTGCTGCCCCGCACGCCCGAGCTTCTGGTCACCATCCTCGGCACCTGGCGGGCCGGCTGCGTCTACCAGCCGCTGTTCACCGCCTTCGGCTCCAAGGCGATCGAGCACCGGGTGAAGACGGCGGAAAGCCGCTTCGTCGTCACCGACCTCGGCAATCGCTCGAAGCTCGACGATGTGCCCGATTGCCCGCCGGTCCTGACCGTGGGCAAGGACGTGCCGGCCGGCGACCTGAATTTCGAGGCGGAACTGGCGAAGCAGCCGGCCAGCTTCGAGCCGGTGCTGCGCGGCCCCGACGATGCCTTCCTCCTAATGTTCACCTCGGGCACCACGGGCCTGCCCAAGGGCGTGCCGGTGCCGCTGAAGGCGCTGCTGTCTTTCGGCGTCTACATGCGCGACGCGGTCGAGCTGCTGCCCGAAGACATCTTCTGGAACATCGCCGATCCGGGCTGGGCCTATGGTCTCTACTATGCCGTCACCGGCCCCCTGCTGCTCGGCCATACGACCATGTTCTACGACGGCTCCTTCACCGTCGAATCGACCTATGGCCTGATCAAGAAGCTGGGCATCACCAATCTGGCCGGCTCGCCCACCGCCTACCGCCTGCTGATCGCGGCCGGGCCGGAAGCCGCCGCGCCGATCAAGGGCCAGCTGCGCGCCGTCTCCTCCGCCGGCGAGCCGTTGAACCCCGAGGTCATCCGCTGGTTCGCCGAGCATCTGGCGGCGCCGATCAACGATCATTACGGACAGACCGAACTCGGCATGGTGGTCAACAACCACCATGGCATCGAGCATCCGATCCGCATGGGTTCCGCCGGCCTGTCGATGCCCGGCTATCATGCCGTCGTCGTCGATCCCGAGGGCCAGGAAGAACTGCCGGTCGGCAAGCCCGGCATTCTCGCCATCGACCGCAGCAAGTCGCCGCTGTTCTGGTTCCCCGGCTACCTGAACCGCGAGACCCCCAGCTTCGTCGGCAATTACTACCTGACCGGCGACACGGTCGAGCTGAACGACGACGGCTCGGTCAGCTTCGTCGGCCGGTCGGACGATATCATCACCTCCGCCGGCTATCGCATCGGCCCCTTCGATGTCGAAAGCGCGTTGATCGAACATCCCGCCGTGATCGAAGCCGCCGTGGTCGGCAAGCCCGACCCGGAGCGGACCGAGATCGTGAAGGCCTTCGTCGTCCTGTCCAAGGGCTTCGAGCCGTCGGACCAGCTGGCCGAGGAACTGCAGCAATATGTCCGCAAGCGCCTGTCGACCCATTCATTCCCGCGCGAGATCGAATTCGTGACCGACCTGCCCAAGACCCCCAGCGGCAAGGTCCAGCGTTTCATCCTGCGCAACCAGGAAGTGGCCAAGACCAAGGACGCCTCGGCGGCCTGATTTCGCTCCCTCCCGCGTCATCCCGGTGAAGCCTGGGATCTCGCGGGAGGGACGCCAGGTGCCCCTTCGTCTCGAGGTCCCGGCCTGCGCCGGGACGACGATAAAAGCGATAGACTTAAATTCTTCAGGAGCCTGACGTGCAGATCACGGGCAAGACCTTCATCGTTACCGGCGGCGCTTCGGGCCTCGGCCTCGCGACCGCGCGGATGGTCGTTTCGGCCGGCGGCAACGCCGTCCTCGTCGATGTCAATCCGAATGGAGCCTCGGTCGCCGAGGGCCTTGGCCCCAACGCCATTTTCGTGAAGACCGACGTCACCAGCGCCGACGACGCGCAAAGTGCGGTCGATGCGGCGATCGCGAAATTCGGCGCCGTGCATGGCCTCGCCAATTGCGCCGGCATCGTCATCGGCGAGAAGGTCGTCGGGCGCGACGCGCCCCACAGGCTCGACAGTTTCGCCAAGGTGATCAACGTCAACCTGATCGGCGCCTTCAACATGCTGCGCGTCGCCGCCTTCGCCATGGCGAAGAACGAGCCGGGCGAGGATGGCGAGCGGGGCGTGATCGTCAATACCGCCTCGATCGCGGCTTACGACGGCCAGATCGGCCAGGCGGCCTATGCGGCGTCCAAGGGCGGCGTGGTCGGCATGACCCTGCCGATCGCGCGCGAGTTGGCCCGCACCGGCATCCGCGTCGTCTCGATCGCGCCCGGCACCTTCGAGACCCCGATGATGGCGGGGATGCCGCAGGAGGTGAAGGATTCCCTGGGCAAGCTCGTGCCGTTCCCCTCCCGCCTCGGCTATCCGGAGGAATTCGCCGCGCTGGTCAAGCATATCGCCGAGAACCGCATGTTGAACGGCGAAGTGATCCGTCTCGACGGCGCGCTTCGCATGGCCGCCAAGTAACAAGGAGAGGCATCATGGAAGATCCCATCGTCATCGTCGGTGCCGCGCGTACCCCCATGGGGGGATTTCAGGGCGACCTGAAGGATTTCACCGCCTCGCAGCTCGGTGCGACCGCGATCACGGGCGCGCTTTCCCGCGCCGGCCTGTCGCCGGATGCGGTCGAGGAGATCGTTTTCGGCTGCGTGCTGCCCGCCGGCCAGGGCCAGGCGCCGGCCCGTCAGGCCGCGCTGGGCGCGGGCTTGCCGCTGGGCGCGGGCGCGACCACGGTCAACAAGATGTGCGGCTCGGGCATGAAGGCGGCGATGTTCGCCCATGACTTGATCCTGGCCGGCTCCGCCAATGTCGCCGTCGCGGGCGGCATGGAGAGCATGACCAACGCCCCCTATCTTCTCGACAAGGCGCGGGGCGGCTATCGCATGGGCCATGGAAGGGTCATGGACCATATGTTCCTCGACGGCCTTGAGGACGCCTATGACAAGGGCCGCCTGATGGGCACCTTCGCCGAGGATTGCGCCCAGAGCTTCCAGTTCAGCCGCGAGGCCCAGGATGCCTATGCCATCGCCTCCCTGACCAAGGCCCAGACGGCGATCAAGGACGGCTCCTTCGTCAAGGAGATCGTCGCCGTTACCCTGAAGAAGGGCGGCGAGGTTTCGAGCGACGAGCAGCCGCCCAAGGCCCGGATGGACAAGATCCCGACCCTGAAGCCCGCCTTCCGCGAGGGCGGCACGGTGACCGCCGCCAATTCCTCCTCCATCTCGGACGGTGCCGCCGCGCTCGTCCTGATGAAGCGCTCGGAAGCGGAAAAGCGGGGCCTTACCCCCATCGCCGTCATCCGGGGCCACGCCACCCATGCCGACAAGCCCAGCCTGTTCCCGACCGCGCCCATCGGCTCGATCGAGAAACTGTTCGCCAAGACCGGCTGGACCAAGAAGGATGTCGACCTCTACGAGATCAACGAAGCCTTCGCCGTCGTCGCCATGGCGGCGATCCGCGAGCTTGGCCTCGATCCCGCGGCGGTGAATATCCATGGCGGCGCCTGCGCCCTCGGCCATCCCATCGGTGCCTCGGGTGCGCGCATCCTGGTCACCCTCATGGCCGCGCTCGAGAAATACGGCCTGAAGCGTGGCGTCGCCTCGCTTTGCATCGGTGGCGGCGAAGCGACCGCCCTCGCGGTCGAGCTGGTGCACTGAGATGAGCGACTTCGGTTACACCGAGGAGCAGGTCCAGATTCGCGACGCGGCACGTTCCTTCGCCGCCGAGCGGCTGGCGCCCTTCGCCGGCGACTGGGACCGCAACCACGAATTCCCGGCACAGGCCGTCGCCGAAATGGGCGAGCTCGGCTTCTTCGGCATGGTCGTGCCGGAGGCATGGGGCGGCTCGGACACCGGCAATCTCGCCTATGCCATGGCGCTCGAAGAGATCGCGGCCGGCTGCGGCGCGCTCTCGACCATCATGAGCGTGCATAATTCCGTCGGCTGCCTGCCGATCCTGAAGTTCGGCACCGAGGCGCAGAAGGCCAAGTATCTGCCCGACATGGCCGCGGGCAAGGCCATCGGCGCCTTCATGCTGACCGAACCCCAGGCCGGCTCCGACGCCGCCGGCCTGAAGACGCGCGCGACCAGGGACGGCAACAGCCACTATGTGCTGAACGGCACCAAGCAGTTCATCACCTCGGGCAAGAACGCCAAGGTCGCCATCGTTTTCGCCGTGACCGATCCTTCCGCCGGCAAGAAGGGCATTTCCGCCTTCATCGTGCCGACGGATACGGAGGGTTACAAGGTCGCGCGGGTCGAGGACAAGCTGGGCCAGCACGCCTCCGATACCTGCCAGATCATCTTCGAGGACCTGCGGCTGCCGGCCGAAAACCTCCTTGGCAAGGAAGGGGAGGGCTACAAGATCGCCCTTTCCAACCTCGAGGGCGGGCGCATCGGCATCGCCGCGCAATCGGTCGGCATGGCGCGCGCGGCCTTCGATTACGCCGTCGCCTATGCCAAGGAGCGCGTCACCTTCGGCCAGCCGATCATGAACCATCAGGCCGTGGGCTTCCGGCTCGCCGACATGGCGACCCAGATCGAAGCCGCGCGCCTCATGGTGCACCGCGCCGCGCGCCTGCGCGAAGCCGGCCTGCCCTGCCTGATCGAGGCAAGCCAGGCCAAGCTCTTCGCGTCGGAAATGGCGGAGCGGGTCTGTTCCGTCGCCATCCAGACCCTGGGCGGCTATGGTTACCTGGCGGATTACCCGGTGGAGCGGATCTATCGCGACGTCCGGGTCTGCCAGATCTACGAGGGCACCTCGGACGTTCAGCGCATGGTGATCGCCCGAAGCCTTTGAATCTCCCTACGCGACGCTCAACTTGTTGCCCTGGCGGTCCAGCCGCCGGGGCATTTTTTCGTCGAGCAGGGCAGCGACGCCGCCGGCCGACAAGAGGTCCCGCGCCTCGGCCTTTTCCGCCTCCGTCAGGGCGGCGAAGGCATCCTGCGCCCGCTGCAGCATCCACAGGGAATGACCGGCGGACATGACCTCGACGGTGCTGCCCTGGATCTCGAAGCGGATGGGACCGAAACTCGGCTGATCGACGCCCTTGGGCGAGACCGGGCTGCCGGCGGCCAGATCCGCATGTTCGGCCGCCCAGTTGGCGAAGAGTTTCAGGGTTTCGCGCAGCTCCGGCCCGAATTCCTCCGCCATCAGATCGAGCACGGCGCGCAACGTATCGCTCGCGGCAAAACCGGGCGCCGTGTCCGGAAATTCAGGCGACGTGTCCTCGCCCGCGTTCATCCGCTCGGTCCAGCGATAGACGAGGGGCGCCTTCGACTGCATCAGCGCGGCCGGAAACGGATCGCGGCCAAGGTGGGCGTGCAGCGGCCCCATCAGACCGTAATCCGCCCGCGACGGACTGCCGCCGAGGAGATAGGGCGCCGCCGAGAAATGCCGGTCCAGACGGTCGAGCAGGGCGAGATATTGCGCCTCGATCGCGGGAATCGAGCTTTCCGTGATGCCGAGGGGCGGCAGATAGGCGGCCATGCGCCCGGCCAGCATCCGCCCGGTATCGAGACCCTTGGCGGTATCGCCCCGGGCCACCAGCCGGGCGAATTCGCCGATGATGAAGGCTTCGTTTTCCGCCCGGAAGTTCCAGCGGTAATGCATGGCGGGGCGCAGCATGGCCCGGTCGGCGTAAGCCTCGATGAAGAGTTCGACCACGCGGAGGGCGCCCGAGGGCGCGGTGCCCAGCAAGCCGAGATTGGCCATATGATCGAGAATTTCCGCCGAATCCTGCACGATCGCGCCGTCCGGGAATTCGACCACGGGGATGCGCTGGTTCTGCGCAGCCGGCAGGATGCGCTCGCGGTATTCGGGATGGCTGGCGAAATATTCACGGAAGGTCACGCGCTGCTTGCGCAGGGCGGAACGGACCTTGGCGGTGTAAAGCGAGCAGGGGGCGCCATAAAGCTGCAGGGCGGGCATGGGTGTTTCTCTCCTCGGTCCCGGACGGTGCTTTGCCGTCCGGTGATGTTCCGCGACATGACGCGGGGGGCGGCTGGCGGTGCTATTCTCGCCGCCAACAGCGATTCCAGGACCCGATCATGACGGTGACAATCTATCACAATCCGAAATGCAGCACATCGCGCAGCACCCTTCAGCTCATCCGCGATGCCGGCGTGGAACCCCTCGTGGTCGACTATCTGAAGACGCCGCCCAGCCGGGCCGATCTGGCCAAGCTGGCCGCGACCAGGGGCCTGTCCGCCCGCGACCTGCTGCGCGCAAAGGAGCCGCTGGCGAAGGAAATGCAGCTGGCCGGGGCCTCCGACGACGCCATTCTCGACGCGATCGCCGCCCATCCGATCCTGCTGAATCGCCCAATCGTGACGACACCGAAGGGCGGCAAGGCCACCCGCCCGCCCGAAACGGTGAAAGACCTGCTGTGATGCGCTTCATCGATCCGCGGGATTTCACCGCCGACCGGCCGTGGGGCGCCCTCGACATCACCCGTTTCGAGGCGGCGATGGTGCGCCTGCACTGGACCGACAAGCCTTACATCTGGCACGTGAACGACGGCGAGGAAGTCTTCGTCCTCCTCGACGGCACGGTCGACATGCATTGGAAGGACGGGCAGGGGATCGAGCGCGTAACGCGCATGAAGGCGGGCGATATCGCCCATGCCGGCATCGGGGCGGAACATGTCGCCCACCCCGTGGGACCCGCCCGCATCCTCGTCGTCGAGCAGCCGGGATCGGTCTGAACCAACCCCGGCCGGGTATTCAGCGCTTCGCGCCGAAGGAGCCCGAGGTGTGGATCGCGCCCAGCTCCGGATCGTTTTCGACGATGCCCCAGGTGCCGCCGACTTCTTCGGCATTTGGGCCGTAGAAATGGCCGGCCAGGGCACCGCTGCCGTCGAGGGTTTCGGTCCCCATCATGACCGCCATGCCATTTCCGGTGTCACCATAGAAGCTGGCGCCGGCGGGCGTGATGGTGGCGCCGCTGAAGCCGATGGTGTCCCCGGGTTCGGTCGGGTGGACAGTCTCGCCATCGTAGAATTTGATGTCCGAGATCGTCGCCGACAGCCGGTCGGTCTCGAAATTGGCGGTCAGCGCAATCTTGCCGGCAAGGGCAAGGGAGAGATTGGCATCGGTCGCCACAGTCGAGCCAACCGTGATACCGGTGTAGGTCGCGGTGGCCGGCAGGCTGGCGATCGTGTTCAGATCGGGGCTGACCTCGCCGATCGAGACGCCGCCCGAGGCGATGAACTGGTCGGATCCATCGGTGAAAGTATCGAAGAACGACCAATAGCCAAAGCTGGTGTAGCTGAGGGCGACCGTGCCCGAGCCGTCAAAGAAAACGCCCACCAGCTGTGCGCCTTCCGGCCGGTCGTATTCGCTGGCGCGAAAGCCGCGGAGGTCCGCAACGTCCGTGTAACCGAGGCGCAGGCCCGAAGCGAGGCTCGACAGATTCTCCCAGTGAAGGAAGCGGGCCCTGATGGCGTGTTCGCGGCCATCTTCCAGCGGCTCGCTCCATTGCAGGACCAGGCTGTCCGGGGTGTTGCTGCCTTGGAAATAGGCGGTGGAGAAGAGGAAGGGGGAGTCGCTGGCAACCCTTAGAGCTGGCGCGGCACCGGGCAATGTGCCGCCGAAACTGCCGACCGCCAGTTCCGTCGCATCGACGCTCGCCAAGGGCGTGATGATGCTCCGGAAAGATGTGATCGTGCTGACCGGCGGGGTTCCGCCGCCACCGCCACCGTCGCCACCGCCCCCACCGCAGGCCGCGAGACCCATGGTCGCCAACGCGGCCAAGGTGTTCCAGGCTGTTCTGCTCATCCTATCCCCCTGTCCTTACGCCTCAAGATATTCAACCAAGGGAAGATATCGCCTTTCCGATGCCGGATAAATGACACAGCGCAGCCTTCGCGCGAAAATTCAGAACTCCTTCGTCAGGCCGATCTGGAAAATGTCGCGGTCGTAGGTGTAGATGTCGACGTTCGAGGAATTCTCGACATGGGTGTAGCGAAAGCTTGGCGTTGTCTGCCAGAAGATCAGGCTGCGGTTCAGCAGGCTGAAGCCATATTGCCGGTTCTCGTCGCGGCGCGTCGTCTGGAAGAAGTCCGAAAAGCCCTCGAACCAGGTCTTGCCAAGCCGGGCCGAAGCGCCGGCCGAGAAGCCCCACGGCAGGTCGCCGTAGACCCCGACGGAGACACCGGCCCCATCATTGGCGAGCAGGTCGTTGTCGAAGGCATCGCGCCGGGCATCGAGCGAGCTGTAGAGCAGGAGGTCGGGCCGCACCGCGTAGCGCAGCGTGATCGAGCCATCGCTCGAGGCGCCTTCGCGGCCCGGATCGGCCTGGCTGGTGACCTGCCCGAGGCGCAGCGCGGCTTCCAATTTGACCTGTTTCGACAGCAGATAATTGCCGTCGACCTGCATGCCCATGAAGAGGGTATAGGGGTCGAGGCCATACCAGCGGTAATAGCCGCTCAGACCGAAGCCGATTTCCCCCCGGTCGAGAAGGTAGCGCGGTCCGGCGGAGAAATTCAGGATCGTGTCGTCGTATTCGCTGTCCTCATAGGAGCGCTGCGTGAGGCCGCCCCCGGTCTGGATGCGCCAGCGGCCTTCGTCGGCGAAGCGATATGTGCCCCTGACCGCGGTCAACAGGCCGGTCCCCGATTTCTTCACCGACGATTCGTTGAGGTAATAGGACAGGCCGCCGAGATTGACTTCCCGGCTTTCGGCGCCGCCATTGATGTTGCTGTCGGGCACGATGGCGAATTCGGCCGACAGGGTCCAGAGCCGGCGCTTGCGGATGGCCGACAGGAATTTGCCGATATTGTCCTGCACGGCCTGGGGTAGGTCGGCGGACATCACCCGCTCGAACTGGAAGCGGGCGCGTTCGTCCTGATCGCCCGCGAGAAACAGTGCCCGGGCCAATTCCAGCCGGACGCGGACAAGGCCAGGATCACGGACCAGGATCGCGTCGAAGATCGCGATGGCGCCGACATAGTCACCGGCGGCGACGGCCTGCAGGCCCTGACGGAATTCGGTCTCGGTGCGCAGTTGTTCCGCCGTCGGCGCGGATGATGCCGCTGGCTCCTGCGCTATGGCGGGCAGGGAAGAAGCCAGGCCGAGGATCAGGAACACCCCACCGGCGAGGCGCGGAAACAGCGACATTCTTTCCCCCCGGTCGCGCCGGAATCGCGATGGGGGCAGTCTAGATCAACGCCTCGGTGGCGTCACGCCGCCGCCTGCTGCCGCTGGTCGAAATCAATTCTTGCCTTCTCCACCGCTTCCATATGGCCCTCCGCCCATAGACGCAGCGGCTCCAGGGTCGCCGCCAGCGTCCGGCCGAGATCGGTGATGGCATATTCGACAGTGACCGGCACGGTCGGATAGGCCGCGCGGGTGACCAGGCCGTCGCGTTCCAGGCTCTTCAGGGTTTGGGACAGGACCTTCTGCGACAGGCCGTCGACACCCCGGCGGAGTTCGTTGAAGCGCATGGTGCGGCTCGCCAGCAGGCCGAGGAGCAGCACGGTCCATTTGTCGGCGATCCGGTCGAGGATCTGCCGCGTCGGGCATCGGGCGCTGAAGGCGTCGGGTTGGTCCATGGCATGGGTCCGGGTTTCGTCAGGGTAACCTGATGACTGGAAAGTGCCTTCTTCACAAGCAGCTTTCAGGGTGGCATCTGGTTTCCATCTGAAACTAACTGATGGAAGGAAGCCTGTCATGTCAAAGATTGCGCTGATCGGTGCCTCCGGCAATGCCGGCTCGAAAATTCTCGCGGAACTGGTTGCCCGTGGCCATGCGGTCACGGCGATTGCCCGGGACACGTCGAAGATCGCCGCTCTCAGCGGTGTCAGGCCGCTGTCGGTCGATGCCAATGATGGCAAGGCCCTGGCCGAGGCGCTGAAAGGCCACGACATCGTGATTTCGGCGGTGCATTTCCTCGCCAGCGACGCGGAAACCCTGATCGGGGCGGTGAAATCCGCCGGGGTGAAGCGTTACGTCGTCGTCGGCGGCGCCGGCAGCCTTGAAGCCGCCCCGGGGCTTCGCGTCGTCGACACGCCGGAATTTCCGGAGATCTACAAGGGCGAGGCCCTGAAGGGCGCGGCCTTCCTCGAGCTTCTGAAGGCGGAGAAGGGGCTGAACTGGACCCTTCTCTCCCCCTCGGCGCTGTTCTTCGACGGCCCGCGCACGGGCAAGTTCCGTCTTGGCGAGGATGGTCTGCTGGTGGCGGCCGATGGCAACAGCTCGATCTCCTTCGCCGATTTCGCCATCGCCCTCGTCGACGAGATCGAAGCGCCGAAGCATGTGCGCCGGCGCTTCACCGTCGGCTACTGATCAGGCGTTGCGCAGATACCAGACGTAGTCGAGCGCCGAGACCTGGGCGTAGAAGCGGTCGAGTTCCGCCTTCTTGATCGCGGTGAAGACCTCGGCGTAGCGCGCGCCGAGGTAATCCCGCATCAGGGCGGATGTCTCGAAGATCGCGATCGAATCCGCCCATTGGGTCGGCAGGCGCTCGGCGGTCTCGGCATAGCCGTCCCGCTCGATGATGGCGGGCGGCGTCAGTTTGTTGACCATGCCGTGATGGGCCCCGGCGAGGACGGCGGCCAGCGCCAGATAGGGATTGGCGTCGGCGCCGCAGACCCGGTGCTCGATATGGCGACTGTTCGCCGGGCCGATGGGCACCCGCACCGAGACCGAGCGGTTGTTGACGCCCCAGCAGGGCGCGATCGGGGCATAGGAGCCGAGACGGAAGCGGCGATAGGAATTGGCGCCGGGCGCGAAGATCGCCGTCGCCTCATGCATGGTCTCGATCAGGCCGGCGATCGCGCTCTGCATGATCGCGGGGCCGCGTTCTTCCTCGCTGGCATAGGCGTTGTGGCCCGTCTCGTCGTTCATCGAGAAATGGAGATGCAGCCCCGAGCCGGTGCGCCCGGTGAAGGGCTTGGCCATGAAGGTGGCGATCAGATTGTGCTTCTGGGCGACGCCGCGAATGGTGCGCTTGAAGAAGATCGCCTCGTCGATCGCCTTCATCGCGTCGGGCTGGTGGCGCAGCGTGATCTCGAACTGGCCGGGGGCGAATTCGCTGATCGCGGTTTCCGCCGGCAGCGCCTGCGCATCGGCCGCGGCCTGAAGCTCGGTCAGGAAGGCGCCGAATTCTTCCAGCGCATTCAGCTCGTAAACTTGCGTCGTCACCAGCCGCTGGCCGGTCAGCGGCGACTTGGCGAGGCGGATCATGCCATCGGCGCCGATCTCCGGGTCGACGACATAGAATTCCAGCTCGGCCGCGACGACGGGCGTGAGGCCCAGCGCCTCGTAACGCTTTACCACCCGGGCGAGGGCATGGCGTGGGTCCGCCTCCTCGGGCCGGCCGTCGAGGTGCCAGACCGACAGGATCACCTGGGCGGTGGGCACGGGCAGCCAGGGCGCGCGGCGCAGGGTGCCGGGCACCGGGAAGGCCAGGCGGTCGGCGTCGCCCTCTTCCCAGACGAGGCCGGTTTCATCGACATCGGCGCCGGTGACGTCGAGGCCGAGGATGGAACAGGGCAGGGGCCGGCCATTGGTATAGACCGAAGCCAGCTCGTGCCGGCGCACGGTCTTGCCGCGGGCAACGCCGCTGGTATCGGTCAGCACCAGCTGGACCGCCTCGATATCCGGGTTGGCGGTGAAAAAGGCGGCGGCTTCGGCGCCATCGGAAGCGGCGGGATGGGTGAAGGACAAGATCAGGCTCCGGCAAGCAAGGCGCCGCAGGCGGCGGCGATGCAGGCGACCAGGGCGTCGACATCCTCGGCCGTGGTCGCGGGACAGGTCAGGGTCATATTGTGGAACGGGGCGATGAGGAAGCCCCGGTTCATCAGATAGAGATGGATCGCGGCTTCGAGGTCGCCATGCATGGAAACGGCGGCCTCGGCGCCATTGCGGGGCGGCACCGGGCCGCAGACGAATTCCGCCCGGGCGCCAACCGCCGAGACATGCCAGGGCAGGCTGTTACCGGCGATCACGGCGCGGATGCCCGCCGCCAGCCGCGCCGACATGGCCAGCATGTGGTCATAGGCGGCATCGGTCATGACCTGTTCGAGATTGGCGCGCAAGGCCCGCAAGGCGAGGGCATTGGCCGACAGGGTGGTGCCCATGCCCGAATGGCCGGGGCCGGCTTTCTCCCGCGCGAATTTCATGGCGGCGGCGACCGCGTCGGTGAAGCCCCAGACGGCGCAGGGCACGCCGCCGGCGATGGCCTTGCCGACGACGAAGAAATCGGGCGACAGGCCGTGCTTGCGGGTCCAGCCACCGGGGCCGGTCGAAATCGTATGGGTTTCGTCGATCAGCAACAGGGTGCCGGTCCGCCGGCAGGCCGCCTGGACACCGTCGAGGAAGCCGTCCGCCGGCAGGACCATGCCGATATTGGTCAGCGCGGGTTCGGTGATCACGCAGGCGATATCACCCTCGGCCAGCGCGGCCTCGAGGGCCGGAAGGTCGTTGAATTCCACGACGGCGGCCGTTTGCGTCAGGTCGGCGACCTGCCCGAGCAGGCCGGGGCGGTGAATGACCCTGCCGTCCCGCAGACGGACGAAAGTCTCGTCCACCGTGCCGTGATAGCAGCCGTTGAAGACCAGGATCTTCGGCCGGCCGGTGATCGCCCGCGCCCAGCGCAGGGCGAAGCGGTTGGCGTCGGTCGCCGTCGCCGCGACCTGCCATTGGGGCAGGCCGAAACGCTCGGCCAGCAGGCGGCCGATGACCGGCACATCCTCGGTCGGCAGCATGTAGGTCAGGCCGTGGCCACCCTGTTTCGCCAGAACCTCCATGATCGGGGCCGGCGAATGGCCGAACATCGAGCCGGTATCGCCCAGGCAGAAGTCGCGGTAGTCGTTGCCGTCGACATCGGTCAGGCGGGCGCCGTCGGCCCGGGCGACGAAAAGGGGGAAAGGCGTGCCCCAGTCGGTCATCCAGTGCATGGGCACGCCGTCGGGGAAATGCGCCTTCGCCTCCTGCCCCAGCACCCTGGAGCGGGGGTGCGAATCGATGAAGCGGGCGGTTTCCGCCGCGAGGCAGGCTTCGATCTGGCGGGTGCTGATGCCGGCGACGCTGGGGGTCATGCGCGAAACCTGCAGGGAGGATGGGGCGGCGATCATGCGTCGCCCCGGGGGGGATCGGCAAGACCCGGCTGCGGGGGCCTCCCTTGCGTCACCGGCAAAGGGGACTGCGCGGGGCGATGTCCCCGTGCTATAGCGGAGGCACGCCATGACGACCGACGATCGCCCTTCACCCGCCGCGACACCGCTTCCCGATGATCTCGCGGGCAAGATCGGCACGGGCGGCAAGTCCGATATCTATGATCTGGGCGAGGGCCGCGTGCTCAAACTCTATCACGAGCGCTTCCGGGCCGAGACCTGCCGCAACGAATTCGATCTGACGCGCGCGGCCATGGCCGCCGGCCTGCCGGTCTGGCGGGTTCATGACCTGCGGGAATGGGCGGGGCGCTTCGGCCTCGTCGGCGACTTCGTGCCCGGGCGGGATGTCAGCGCGGTGATGATGCGCCAACCCTGGCGGTCCTTCGGCCTGATCCGCCGGCTGGCGGAGATCCAGCATCAGTTTCATTTGGCACCCGGCGTGATCCAGCGGCCGGCCCGGCAGATGAGCCTCGATCATGCCCTGGGCCTGTTGTCGCGGCTCGATCCGCCCTTCGCCGCGCTGGTCGGCGATATCCTGCGCGAGGAGCGAAGCCTTGCCTTCTGCCATGGCGATTTCAACGGCGCGAACGCGAGGCTTCACCACGGCCGCATCCTGATTCTCGATCTCGAGCGGGCGGGGCGGGGCGAGGCTGATCTTGATGTCGCGCGTACCCTGTCGTGGCTGATGCTGGGCAAGGGCAACGACCGCCAGCTGGCCGGGGGGGAGAGGGCCTTCCGCTTCTGGCTGGCGGAAATCTATCTGGCGCATTATTGCGCCGTCTCGGGCAAGGCCGCCCGGCCGATTCTTGCCTGGCTGGTGGCCGAGATTTGTCGTCGTCGGCGCGGCGTTCCGGCGGACCGCACGGCGGAAGCGGTGCTGCGGCGTCTGCGCGGCTGGCTGTTCCGCCTGGCGGGACGGTGACGCCGGAATGGAATGCGGTTCGTCTCGCAACCCCGGCCGGCTTGCCGCATAGTATTGAAAACAACGGGGGCGCGAATCCGGGTGACGACATTTCGGGCAATGGCATCGGAGCGGCGCGGGCGTCCGCTGGTGCGATGCGAACTGGCGCGGCCGCCGCTCGGTCCCGGGCAGGTTCGGATCAAGGTGTCGGCCTGTGGCGTGTGCCGAACCGATCTTCATCTCGTCGACGGGGAATTGCCGGCGGTGGCCGGGGCCGTGGTGCCGGGTCACGAGGTGATCGGCCGCGTGATCGAGGTCGGCGCGGGCGTGACCCGCTGGGTCCCCGGCGACCGGGTCGGCGTGCCCTGGCTCGCCCATGCCTGCGGGACCTGCCGCTACTGCCTGCGCGGGCAGGAAAACCTGTGCGAGACCGCCCGTTTCACGGGCTATACCGCCGCTGGCGGCTATGCCGAGGAAATGGTGGCGGAGGCGGATTTCGTCCTGGCGATTCCCGATCGCTATGACGATCGCTCGGCCGCGCCGCTGCTTTGCGCCGGCTTGATCGGCTATCGCACCTGGGCGATGGCGGGGCCGGCCTCGGCGCTCGGCATTTTCGGCTTCGGTGCCGCGGCCCATCTGATCGCCCAGATCGCCATCGCCAAGGGTCAGCGTGTCCATGCCTTCACCCGGCCGGGCGATGTCGCGGCGCAGGATTTCGCCCGGGGGCTTGGCGCCGTCTGGGCCGGCGGCTCGGACGAAGCGCCGCCCGAGGTGCTCGACGCCGCGTTGATCTTCGCGCCCGTGGGCGAACTCGTGCCGATCGCGCTGTCGCGGGTCGATAAGGGCGGCACGGTGGTTTGCGGCGGCATCCACATGAGCGATATCCCCAGTTTTCCCTATGAAATCCTGTGGCACGAACGGGTGCTGCGCTCGGTCGCCAACCTCACGCGGAAGGACGGCGAAGCCTTCATGGCGCTGGCGGCGGCGATCCCACTGAAGGCTGCCACCGTGGCCTATCCCCTCGACAGGGCGAACGAGGCTCTGGGCGACCTGCGCAGCGGTCGATTACAGGGGGCCGCCGTCCTCGTCCCCTGAGGCGGCGAGGGCGGCCTCGACCAGCGTGTCGAGCGGCCCGCCGGCGGCGAGGCGGCGCCAGTCGAGCCGGCCGAGGTCGTAGCTTTCCTGCGCAGCGGCGACGGCGGGGGTTGCATCCGAGGCATCGCCCCGCCGCCCCTCGATCCGGCCCTGGCGCAGGGGCAGGGGCGCTTCCAGCCACAGGCCGGTGAAGGCCTGGGGCGCGATCGCCCGCGCCGCCGCCCGTTCCGCCTCACGAGCGAAGACCCCGTCGAGAATGACGCTGCGGCCGGTGGCGAAGGCGGCGGCGGCCTGCTCGAAGAGCGCGCCATAGACCGCTTCGCTCTTGCCCGGGCCATAGGCGTCGGGCGGCAGCGGCTCGGTCTCGGCCACGCCGTTGAGCGCCTTGCGGATCACATCGGTGCGCAGGTGCAGGGCGCCCGGCACGGGGCCGAGGTACGGCGCCAGCGCCCGGCCGAGGGTGGATTTCCCGGTGCCCGACAGGCCGCCGATGGCGAGCAGGCGGGGTTTCGTGTCGGCCAGGCAATCCTCGGCGGCATCGAGGAAGCCGGAGATTTCGGCGATGGGCGCGGGACCGCCCGTCGCCTGCCAGCGGGCATGGGCGACGAAGGCGCGGATCGCGGCGCGCAGCGCCATGCAGCCCGGCATCAGCGACGGCCCGCCCGGCCCGACATCGCCATAGGCGTCGAACAGGGCAAGGGCGAGGTCGCCCCGGCCCAGCCGGCGCAGGTCCATGGCCAGGAAGGCGAGATCGTAAAGCACATCGGCGGTCGCGAAGGCATCGTCGAATTCGAGGGCGTCGAAGGGCACCAGGCGGCCCTCGATCAGGCAGATGTTGCCCAGGTGCAGGTCGCCATGGCCCCGGCGCCAGAAGCCGAGAGCCGCGCGCTGCGCCATCATCCGGTCGGCGGCGGCGAAATGCGGGGTCAGACGGCCGAGGAGGGCTTCGATCCGGGCCGCCGGAATCCCGGGCGCCATGGCCCGCAAGGGGGCGCGGCAGGGATCAAGCCGCGCGGTCATGGGCGCGGGCGGCAGGGGCGGGATCGGGCAGGCCTCGTGATAGGGCTTAAGGCGCCGGCCGAGATCGGCGACCATCGCGCGATCGACGCGCCCGGCGGCGAGGGCAAGCGTGCCCAGGGCATCGTCGGGAAAGCGGCGCATGACCACGATGGGCTCGACCGGCGTGCCGTTACCATCGAGAGCGAGGCGACCGTCCATTTCCCGCGTGACATGGGACAGGCGCAGGTAAAGTTCGGGCGCGGTCCGGCGGTTCAGGGCCATTTCCGCCCGGCAGGCCGCCTCCCGCCCTTCGAGGGTGGAAAAGTCGAGATAGCCGAGGTTGACCGCCCGCTTCATCTTGTAGGCGAAATCGCCCGCCAGGAAGACATAGGCGCAGGACGTGTCGATCCGGCGCGGCAACACGCCGTCATGGGTCCCGGCGGCACCGAGGAAGGTGATGGTCTCTGTCTGGTCCAAGCAATCGGCCATAGCCCGTCCGTAACATGCGCCGCATTGATTCAGGTCAAGGATTGTTGACCCGGACTGCCCCCAATTACACGGGGAATGTTTCTTTCGATCGAGCGCGCGAATGCGGGAAAAGAGCCGGGACATGGCGGCACAGCAGGCAGGCAGGACCGGGCGCGCCACGGCCGAGGACAATGCCGGCACCAGCCGGCGACGCCACCCGGACATGCATACCTGCGAGCATTGCGAGGCGCGCGGCTTCAACATGTGCAACGCGCTCGATCCGAACGAACTGGCGCGGCTCGCGGCGATCATGTCGGATCAGCGCTTCGACGCCGGCACCACCTTCATCGAGGAAGGCGCCCCGGCGGATGACCTGTTCAACCTGACGTCCGGCACGGTCAAGGTCTTCAAATTGCTGGCCGACGGCCGCTGCCAGATCACCGGTTTCATGATGGCGGGCGATTTCCTCGGCCTGTCGCGTGGCGGCACCTATGCCTATAGCGCGACGGCGATCACGCCCGTGACCTGCTGCCGCTTCCAGCGGCCGCAGTTGCGCGGGCTGTTCAACGAATTGCCCAAGATCGAGCGCCAGATGCTGGGCCTCGCCATGAACGAGCTGATGGCGGCGCAGGACCAGATGGTGCTGCTCGGCCGCAAGACCGCGCGGGAGCGCATCGCATCCTTCCTGCTGGCCCTGTCCGACCGGGCGGTGCGGCGGGGCCGGCCGGGCAATCCGGTCGACCTGCCGATGACGCGGGGCGATATCGCCGACTATCTGGGCCTGACCACCGAGACCGTCAGCCGGACCTTCACCCAGTTGAAGGGCGAGGGCGTGATCCAGCTGAAAGGCAATCACGGCGTCGACATCATCGACCTCGATGCTCTCGTCGAAATCGCCGGTCAGGAAGACCGCGTGGCGTGCTTCCACCCCTTCGACCAGATCGCTTGATCCACCTCAAGGCGGTTGCAATTGCCCCCTGCTAGGGTCGCCATCACATCAGGGAGAGGTCCGCGATGGCAGCGGCATATCAGGTGTCACCACTGGGCGAAGGGCAGGTCGACGCGGCTTTTCCGCTCGCTCATGCCTGCCTCGGAACGCCTGACCTCGGCACCTGGCGCGCGGTCGCCAGGCGTTACGCAGACGGGGACAGCTCCGGCCTGATCGTCGCGGAACGGGATGGTTACATCCGGGGTCTGCTGGCCTATAGCATGGTGCCCTCGCTGAAGGGCGGTCTCGAACTGGTGGTCAACGCCGTTGGCGTGCTCGAGCTGCTGTTTCCCGAACGGGCGGCGCTCGCCCTCGCCGATGCCACGCGGGCGATCGCCCGGGCCCATGCCTGCGAGGAAATCGTCTTCGCCGTGCCGCACGATTCGGAATGGCTGACGGCCCTTCTGTCCGATCATGCCTGGCACGACGCCGGACGCCTGATGGTCGGGCGCCGGGCCATGACCATTGACAGCAATCGCCGCAGCCTTTAGTCCGCGATAGGCCATTCCGGGAGCTAAGCATGTCTTTCAGGACTATTCTCGTGCCTGTCGAGCGGCCGAAGACCGCCCGGCCGGCGTTGCGCCACGCCATTGAATTCGCCCGCGAGGCGGATGCCCATGTCGAACTCTTTCATCCGCAGATCGATCCGGCCCTCCTGATGCCGCCGGTGTTCGACGGTCTGTCGGGCATCGCCTTCGCGCCCGAATTGATCGCCAGCGCCCAGCAAGCGGCCGACGAGCTGAAGGGCGAGATCAAGTCGATGATGGGCGAGGTGCTGGCCGAACTGGGCTGCGCCGATATCCCCCGCGGCCGCCAGCGTGGCTTCTCCCTGTCTTTCGGCACCATGGTCGGCGCGCCGGAGCGGCTGGTGGGTCGCCGTGCCCGCCTGGCGGATGTCGCGGTGATCGCCCGCACCCCGGCCAGCGTCAGCCGGGGCGAGACCGACAGCCTGAACGGCGCCCTGTGGTCCAGCGGCCGTCCGGTGCTTTTCGTTCCCGGCATCGGCAAGGGCGACGCCGCGCCGGGCCGCAAGCCGTCGCGCATTCTCGTCGCCTGGAACGGCAGCCTGGAAGCGACACGGGCGCTGACCGCGGCGATGCCGCTGCTGGTCGATGCCAGGCAGGTCGATGTCGTCACCTTCGACAAGGCCGTCGACCAGGACGGGCTTGACGATGTCGCCGCCTATCTCGCCGCTCATGGTGTGAGCGCGCGGACGGCGGATATCGCGACGGAGGGTTATCTCCTGTCGAAGGCCCTGTTCGACCGCGTGCTGGAGCTTGACGCCGATCTCATCGTCATGGGCGCCTATACTCACAGCCGGGTGCGTGAATATCTGCTGGGCGGACTGACCCAGGAAATCCTGGAAGGCGCCCCGGTCCCGGTCCTGCTCGCCCATTGAGCGGGCAGGCCGGTCGGAAACATTCGGAAAGGGCGGTCAGGTGGCCGCCTTTTCCTTTTCCGTCTTCTCGCCCTTGCCTTTCGAGAAGGCGAGCTTGTCGATGAAGGCCATCAGCAGGGTCGAGACGACCAGGGTCATGTGGATGGCGATCAGCCAGGCCAGTTCGGTCGACGAGTATTTGTCGACGCTGACGAAAGCCTTGAGAAGCTGGATCGACGAGATCGCCACCATCGACGCGCCGAGCTTGATCTTCAGCGTGCCGGGGTCGAGCTTGCCGAACAGGGGCGGCGTGTCCGAACCTTCCTTCACGTCGATTTTCGAGACGAAATTCTCGTAGGAACTGATCACCACCATGGTGATCAGGCCTGCGACCAGCACGAGGTCGATCAGGGCCAGGGTCTCGAGAATGATCGCGGAATCATCCGCGACGCCCAGCGTGCCGATGACATGGAAGAAATCGGCATAGAATTGCCAGATCAGCACCAGCAGCATCAGCGCGAGGCCGAGGTAGAGCGGCACCAGAAGCCAGCGGCTGGCCAGGATGGCCTGTTCGATCAGTCTCTCGAGCATGAAAACCCCCAGGGAACACGGGCGCGAAACTGGGGACGGACACGCCCGAGTTCAAGGGCAAAAGCGCGTCAGAGCGGGCGCGCGGGATCGTCCATGTCTTCATTCTCGTAATGATCGCCGCCCCTGGTCGCGGCAAGACGGGCATTGGGATCGGCGAAGGAAATGATCATGGCGACGAACAGCAGGCCGGCACCGATCAGATAGGGCAGGGACGGGTCCAGCTTGTAGGCCGGCATGGCGATGAAAGGCATGATCAGGAAGCCGAAGGCATTGGTCGCGTTGTTGAGGCCTGCGATCGCCCCCTGCTCGTGGCGGCGGACGATGAGGGAGGCGACGGCGACATTGCCCGGCCGGGACATGCCCTGGCCAAGGCCGATCATGGTCAGCGCGAAGACGAGGGGGCCGATCTGGTTGGCGAAGGCCATGGCGAGGAAGGCGCCCGCCGCGATCAGCAGCCCGCTGCGCTCGAGCATGGGCGCCGACATGCGGAAGCGGTGGACGATCACCAGCTGGCCGAACAGCGCCGCCATGGAAGCCGCCATCAGGCCGATGCCGGCATATTGCGCGGCATGGTCGAGGGGCAGGGCAAGGCGGTCCATCATGTAGAAGGCGACGGTCTGGATCATGATCGCCTGGGCCGAGGACATCAGCCCGCCATTCACGAGGTTCAGCACGATCCGCCGGTCGAACAGGCGCAGCTTCACCTTGGCATGGGTCGGCAGCGGCCGCTCCTTCTCGGGCAGATAGCGCCAGATCAGCGCCGCGCTGAGGAGCCCGAGCAGCACGCAGAAATAGAAGGGCACCAGGATGCCGATGATGACGAGGCTGGCCGACAGCCCCGGCCCGATGGTCGCGCCGAGGCCATAGGCGGCGCCGATGGTGGCGACCGCCCGTGTCCGCTCGTCCCGGGTCGTCCGGTCGGCGACATAGGCCTGGGCCGAAGGATTGGCCGCCGAGACGATGAGACCATAGAGCGAGCGGGTCAGGATCAGAATGGGGAAGGCCGCCCCGATCGTCAGCCATTTCGCCTGCGCCGCCTCCAGCGCCAGGGTGAAGAGCAGCATCGACAGGGAAAAGCCGAACAGCCCGATCAGCACCGACAGTTTCCGCCCCAACCTGTCGGAGCGCCGGCCCCACCAGGGCGTCGTCAGCACCCAGAACAGGGACGACAGCACGAAAATGCTGCCCACCTGCATTTCGGACAGGCCGAGGTCGCGCGCGATGGGCGGCAGGATGGCATAGACCACCGACTGGCTGAATCCCGTGCACATCAGGCCGATGGTCAGGACCAGAAAGGCCCGCCGCCGGTCCCTCGGGTCCATGTGAATGGTCGCCCGCTCCCCCTCGACCGCCTTCTGCCGGGCGGCTTCGTCGATTTTGTCGCTCATGATGTCCGTATGTGCTGGCCGGCAGCCATCATGGGCGAAGCGGGCCGAGTCGTCACGGGGTGGGTTGCTGCTGGCCTTTAACAGGGACGAGCTTGTTGCATACGGCAAATTGCCGTATTCTTGAGCCCAGCAGGAGAATGCTTCCATGGCCAAGACGGCAGACATTCCCATGGCCCGGCTGGAGGCCCGCATTCCGCAGCAGGTCTATGAGACCATGCAGCGGGCGGCTCAGCTTCGTGGCATGACATTGACCGGCTATCTGATGGCGACAGCGGGCGAGGATGCACGCCGTGTGGTCGAGGATGCCGAGATCATGCGCCTCTCCCGGGCCGAACAGCAACGCTTCGCCGAGGCGCTGGTCCAGCCGGCGGAGCCCAATGCCCGGCTGCTGCGCGCCGCCCGGCGGCACAAGAGCCTCATCGAACCAAGGTGAGCCACCGGTTCGCGATCGAGGCCCTGTCCAGGGACCATGACCGGGCGGCCTTCGTCTGCGGCAACGAGAGGATCGACAGCTATTTCCGGACTGCTGTGTCGCAGGATGTGAAGCGGAAATACGCGACATGCTTCGTTGCCCGCGAGCTATCTTCGGGCCGGGTCTGCGGCTTCTATACGCTGTCGTCCAGCCATGTTCCGCTGACCGAAGTGCCGGCCCATTTCGCGATGAAACTACCGCGCTATCCCTCAGTGCCCGCGGTGCTAATCGGCTGGCTGGCGCGCGATCGCGACTTCGCAGGGATCGGGCTTGGCGAAGCCCTTCTGTTCGATGCAATCAAGACGGTCGCGATGGCCCCAATTGGCGCCCATGCCATCTTTGCCGATGCGATCGATGCTCCGGCCTTGGCCTTCTATGAGGCCTATGGCTTCACCGCCCTGAAGGATCAGCCACGCCGGCTCTATTTGCCTGTGGCAACCGCCCTGTCGGCTCTGAAGCCTTGAGGGCGGTTGCCGGCGGCAGCCTACCGCCAGCCGGCGCGGTCCAGCAGCTGGACGGCGGCGGCGTTGTTCTTGCCGAGTTCGTCGATCGGCAGCGTGTCGCGCTTGAAGTCGCCGAAGCCCTGCACGACCGAGGAGGGGGAGACGCCCTTCAGGATCGGGAATTCATTGTTCGCCTCGGCGAAAATCTCCTGCGCTTCCGGGCTGGCCAGATATTCGAGGAATTTGATCGCCGCCGCCTTGTCCGGGGCATGGGCGGCGACGCCGGCGCCCGAGACGTTCACATGGGTGCCGAAGGTCTCCTGATTGGGGAAGAAGATCCCGACCTTGGCGACGATCTCCTTGTCCTCCGGCTTGTCGGAGGCGGCGATGCGCGCAAAGTAATAGTGGTTCACGATGGCGACATCGGCCTCGCCGACCGCGACCGCCTTGATCTGGTCGGTATCGCCGCCCTTGGGGGCGCGGGCGAAATTGGCGACGATGCCCCTGGCCCAGTCCTCGGCCTTGGCTTCGCCCAGATGGGCGATCATGGCCGCCGTCATCGACTGGACATATTCGTTGTTGGACGAACGGGACAGCACGCGGCCCTTCCATTCGGGCGCGGTCAGCGCCTCATAGGTCGAGAGCTGCCCGGGCTTCACCTTGTCCTTGTTGTAGACGATGACGCGGGCGCGGGTGGCGAAGGCGTACCAGAGACCGCTCGGCTCGTGGAACTGGTCCGGCACCGCGGCCTGGAGCTTGTCCGAGGTCACGGGCTGGAACAGGCCGGCGGCCTGGGCACGCCACAGGTTGGCGGCATCCGTCGTGATGAAGATATCGGCCGGGCTGTTGGCGCCTTCGAGCTTCATCCGCTCGACCAGTTCCGCCGCCTTGCCCTGGATCAGGTTGACGGAAATACCGGTCTCTTCCTTGAACTTACCGAACAGGATTTCGTCGGACGGATAGTGACGGGACGAATAGATGTTCAGCTCCTCGGCCCGTGCCTGGCCGGCGACGAGGCCGAGACCCAGGGCGAGAGTGGCGATCAGACGGCGCATCCAGATCCTCCGATGCAAATTCATGCAAATGGTTCGCAATAGCGTTGGCAATATGGTCCGCGGAAGATGGCAAATCAACCCCTGCCATTGCGGCACCCCGGCGGCTGGGCTACAAGGGCGTCAATCCAATCCAGCTATGTTAAGCGAATAGAGGGCAGGGCCGATGGCTTCCTACCAATACGTCTATGTGATGAAGGATCTGTCCAAGACCTATCCGGGTGGGAAGACGGTTCTGAAGAATGTCTGGCTGTCGTTCCTGCCGGGCGCGAAGATCGGCGTTCTGGGCGGCAACGGCGCCGGTAAGTCGACCCTGATGAAGATCATGGCTGGCCTCGATACCGAGTTTCAGGGCGAGGCCTGGGCGGCCGAGGGCGTGAAGGTCGGCTATCTGCCGCAGGAACCCCCGCTCGATCCCAAGCTCGACGTGCTCGGCAACGTCATGATGGGCGTCAAGGAGATCAAGGACCTGCTCGACGAGTTCGAGGCGGTTTCGGCCCGCTTCGGCGAGGACCTGACCGACGACGAGATGAATGATCTCATCACCCGCCAGGCCGAATTGCAGGAACAGATCGACGCCAAGGACGCCTGGGACATCCAGCGCCATGTCGAGATCGCCATGGATGCCCTGCGCTGTCCGCCCGGCGATTCCGAGGTGACGAAACTGTCGGGCGGCGAGAAGCGCCGCGTCGCGCTGTGCCGCCTCCTGCTCGAGAAGCCGGACATGCTGCTGCTCGACGAGCCGACCAACCATCTGGACGCCGAGTCCATCGCCTGGCTGGAAAACTTCCTCGAGAATTACGAGGGCACCGTCGTCGCGGTCACCCACGATCGTTACTTCCTCGACAATGTCGCGGGCTGGATCCTCGAAATGGACCGTGGCCAGTGCCTGCCCTTCGAAGGCAATTACACCGGCTGGATGGAGCAGAAGCGCAAGCGCCAGGAAATCGAGAAGAACCAGGAAGAGTCGCGCCAGAAGGCGATCGAGCGCGAACTGGAATGGATTCGCGCTTCACCCCGCGCCCGCCAGTCCAAGTCGAAGGCGCGTATCGCGGCGTTCGATGATCTGGTGGCAAGGCAGGGCGACCGCGAGATCGGCCGCTCGACCATCGTCATTCCGCCGGGCCCCCGCCTTGGTGGTCTCGTCGTCGAGGCGAAGAATGTCTCCAAATCCTTCGGTGACCGGCTGCTGATCGACAATCTGTCGTTCAACCTGCCGCCGGGCGGCATCTGCGGCATCATCGGCCCGAACGGCGCCGGCAAGACCACGCTGTTCCGCATGATCACCGGCGTCGAGAAGCCCGACGCGGGCGAGATCCGTATCGGCGATACCGTGGTCATGGGCTATGTCGACCAGTCGCGCGATGCCCTCGATCCCAACAAGACGGTGTGGGAGGAAGTCTCGGGCGGTTACGAGATGCTGACCATCGGCAAGCGCGAGATCCAGAGCCGGGCCTATCTCGGCTCGTTCAACTTCCGCGGCGCCGACCAGCAGAAGAAGGTCGGTATGCTCTCGGGTGGTGAACGCAACCGGGTGCATCTCGCCAAGATGCTGAAGTCGCAGTCCAACTTCCTGCTGCTCGACGAACCGACCAACGATCTCGACGTCGATACCCTGCGCGCCCTCGAAGAGGCGCTGCTCGATTTCGCCGGCTCGATCATGGTGATCTCGCACGATCGTTACTTCCTCGATCGCATCGCGACCCACATCATGGCCTTCGAGGGCGAAAGCCATGTCGAATGGTTCGAGGGTAACTACCAGCAGTACGAGGAAGACCGGCACCGCCGTCTCGGCACCGATGCCGACCAGCCGCACCGGATCAAGTACAAGCCGCTCACGCGGGGCTGAGGTGCCTCCCGGCCCCCGTCCGCGGGGGCCGGACCGGCTCAGGCCGCGTTGTAGACGTCGATTTCCTCGCCGATGAAGATGGGCGAGTCGCTGTAGTCGACGAAATTGATGTGATCGAGGAACAGCTCCGAAGCGGCACGGCCGCCTTCGGGCGTGCTCAGGTGATCGAGCATGGCGCCGATCGAATCCCAGTATAGCGCGTCGATGCCGTCATAGGGCTGGGGCGTGCCGCGCGCGGCGGTCAGGGCCTGGGAGATTTCCTCGTGCGCCGTCACGTTCTGGACATAGCGGCGAATGCCCAGCAGCTTGGCCCGCTCGGCCGCCATGGGACCGTGGACATTACGCCAGTATTTCAGGAACTGCTCCCGGCTCATGCCCGGCTGGCGCCTCATGCAGACCATCAGTTTTATCATTTAGTCCAGCTCCCGCATCTTGTTCTTCTTGTTGTCACCGTGCCGGGGGTAATCTTTGCCCCATGACGATGATCGAAAACCGCCCCTTTGACGAACTGTCCGTCGGCGATGCCGCCGTGATCGAACGTCGCCTCACCCGCGAGGATGTCGCAACCCTTACATCCTTGACCGGGGACCTCAATCCCTTCCTCGTCGACCCTGCCTTCGCCTCCGCGCACAGGTATGGCGAGCCCGTCGCGCCGGCGCCCTGGGCCGTGGCGCTGGTCTCGGCGGTGATCGGTACCAGATTGCCGGGGCCGGGGACCATCATCCTTTCGCAGCGTCTCGAATACCGCCGGCCGGTCGGGCTCGACGACACGCTGCGGCTGACGATCAAGGTGCTGGAAAAGGCCGAGGGACGCCGCGTCGTCCTCGGCGTCGAAGGCGAGACCAGCCCGGGGCATCCGGTGCTGACCGGTAGCGTCGAGGTGCTTGCCCCGCAGGAGAAGATCCGCCGCGAGGCGATGGGCCTGCCCGAGATCCGCCTGTTGCGGAAGGGCGCGCGCCTGGCCGGTCTGATCGAGCGGGCGGTGACCTTCCCCTCGCTGAAGGTCGCCGTCGTGCATCCTTGCGACGCTTCGTCGCTGGGCGGCGCGATCGAAGCCCGGGACCTCGGTCTGATCGACCCCGTGCTGGTCGGCCCCGAGGCGCGCATCCGGGCCGTCGCGGAAAAAATGGGGGTTTCGCTGGAGGGAATGCGCATCGTCCCGGTCGAGCATTCCCATGCCGCGGCCGACATGGCGGTCGAACTGGCCCAGGCGGGCGAGGTCGAGGGCCTGATGAAGGGCAGCCTCCACACCGACGAGATCATGGGCGCGGTGGTCGGCCACAAGGGCGGCCTGCGCACCGACCGGCGCCTGTCCCATGTCTTCGTCATGGATGTGCCGAATTACCCCAAGCTGCTGGCAGTCACCGACGCGGCGGTGAATATCGCCCCGACCCTCGAGGAAAAGCGCGACATCGCGCAGAATGCGATCGACCTCGCGCTGGCGCTGGGGATCGAGTCGCCCAAGGTCGCCGTCCTCTCCGCCGTCGAGACCGTGACGTCCAAGATTCCCTCGACCGTCGAGGCGGCGGCCCTGTCCAAGATGGCCGAGCGAGGCCAGATCACCGGCGGCATCGTCGATGGTCCGCTGGCATTCGACAATGCGATCTCGGCCGAGGCGGCGCGGACGAAGCATATCGTCTCGCCGGTGTCGGGCCAACCGGACATCCTGCTCTGCCCCAATCTCGAATCCGGCAACATGGTCGCCAAGCAGCTGGGCTATCTCGCCGACGGCGAAGCGGCGGGCATCGTCCTCGGCGCCCGGGTGCCGATCATCCTGACCAGTCGCGCCGATGGGCCGGCGGCCCGCGCCGCCTCGGCCGCCCTCGCCGTCCTGCGGGTGCGCTGCGCGCCCGCCAAGGGTGAATGACATGACGGTCGATCCCGAGGGTATCGTCTTCGTCATCAATGCCGGCTCGTCCAGCGTCAAGTTCCGCATCGCCGACGTGAAGGGCAGGGCGCTCTATGAGGGCTCGATCAGCGGCATCGGCAGCCATCCCGCCTTCAAGCTGAAGGATGGCGAGGGCAAGGCCATCCCCATGCATCTCGCCCCCGAGCAGATGGACGAGCAGGAAGACGCCCTCGACCTGTTGCTCGCCCTCGCGGCTGAGCGTCTGCCGGGGCGGCCCATTCTGGCCGCCGGACACCGGGTGGTGCATGGCGGGCTGGAATTCGACAGGCCCATCCTCGTCGATGACAGCGTGCTCGATCGGCTGGAGGCGCTGGTGCCGCTGGCGCCGCTGCACCAGCCGCATAATCTCGCGGCCATCCGCACGCTGGAGGGCTTGCGTCCCGATCTGCCGCAGGTCGCCTGTTTCGACACGGCCTTTCACTTCGGACAGAGCCGGGTCGCGCGCCTGTTCGGCATTCCGCGCGCCCTGATCGACGAAGGCGTGTTCCGTTACGGCTTCCATGGCCTGTCCTATCAGGCGATCGCCGGGCGCATGGCGCCGATCATGGGCGAGGGGGCGCGGGGCAAGGTGATCGTCGCCCATCTCGGTAACGGCTGCAGCATGTGCGCGATGGACAACGAAAAGTCGGTCGCCACCACCATGGGCTTCACCGCGCTCGACGGTCTCGTCATGGGCACGCGCTCGGGCACCATCGATCCCGGCGTCGTGCTCTATCTGATGGAACAGAAGGGCTACAGCCCGGCACGGATCGCCGACATGCTCTATCGCGAGTCGGGTTTGCTCGGCGTCTCGGGCATTTCCAACGACATGCGCGATCTCCTGGCCTCGCCGGAGCCCGCGGCGGCCGAGGCGGTCGATCTGTTCGTGCACCGTATCCTGCGCGAGATCGGCTCGCTGATGATGGTGCTGGGCGGGCTGGACGGCATCGTCTTCACGGCGGGGATCGGCGAGAACGCCGCGCCCGTGCGCGCCCGGGTGATCGAGGGGCTGAGTTTCCTTGGCGCCGAACTCGATGCTGCTGCCAATGAGGCGAACGGGCCTCGCATCACCTCGGCCGAGAGCCGAATCAGCGGCTTCGTCATTCCGACCGACGAAGAGGCGGTCATCGTCACCGAGACGCTGGCCCTGCTGTCCTAGCGCGCTGCGCTCAAATGCCGCACTGCGGCAATTTCAGGCGCCGACGCAGCGTTTCCGCCGATTCGGCCGGGTCGGGCCAGGGCTCGCGCGGGGAATGGCTCCAGACCGGACCCGGCCAGGCCGGGTCGCCCTCGGTCCTCGCGATCACATGGATGTGCAACTGGCGGACCATGTTGCCGAGGGCGCCCATGTTGATTTTTGTTCCCAGATCCCGCAGGGCAGCCATGCTTTGGTGCAATTCCTCCCAGAGCATCCGGGCTTCATCCGGTTCGAGATCCAGCAGTTCGACCAGGCCGGCGCGGCGCGGCACAAGGATAAGCCAAGGGTAGCGGCGCTCGTTCATCATCAGGACGCGGCACAGCGGCAGCTCACCCAGCGTCACCGTGTCGGCGGCCAGGCGAGGGTCGAGCAAGAAATCGGTTGCGCGGTTGGTCATTTGGCCTTGTACCATATCCGTCATGAATGGAAGAACCGACCGTAGCCATGATTTTTGCGTTCGGTTTATTGTGAGTGCCGCATGATCACAATTCGCACCCTGGATGCGGCCGAAGCCTGGGCCGCCATTCCCGCTCTCGCCGACCTTCTGGTCGAAGCGGTGGACGCGGGGGCTTCGGTTTCCTTCATGGCGCCCCTGGAGTTCGGCGACGCCATGGCGTTCTGGACCGAAGTGGCCGGGAGTGTCGCCCATGGGCAGCGGATCCTGATCGTCGCGGAACAAGCCAACCGCCTCGTCGGCTGCGTCTATCTCGACCTCGTTCCGACACCCAACCAGAATCACCGGGCGGAAATCGCCATGCTGATCGTCGCCCTCGAGGTGCGCCGGCACGGTGTCGGCAAGCGCCTGATGGTGGTGGCCGAATCGCAGGCGGCGAAGGAAGGGCGAACCCTGCTCACCCTCGACACGAGGGCCGGCGACAAGAGCGAGAAACTCTATCGCGCCATGGGCTGGACCGAGGTCGGCCGGGTGCCGCGCTATGCCCGCGCCTCGACCGGCAGGCTGGAGGACACGGTGTTCTTCTACAAGGAATTGCCGCGCGCCAAAGACCTGGCGGCGGAATAGCGATGCATCCCAACCGCGCCCTGATCGGCGTCCCCGGGGGGCGGGCGGACCTGGCGACACCGGCGCTGGTGCTCGATCTCGCGGCATTCGAGCATAATCTGGCGGCCATGGCGGCGGCGGCGCGGGCCTCCGGCCTCGCCCTTCGTCCCCATGCCAAGACCCACAAATGCCAGGCCATCGCGGCCCGCCAGCTGGCGGCGGGGGCCATCGGTCTCTGCGTCGCCAAGACCGGCGAAGCGGAGGCGCTGGCCTCGACCCCGGGGTTGCGCAGTCTGCTCGTGACCTCCCCGGTGATCGGCGCCTCGGCACTGGCAAGGCTGGCGGGCGTCGCCGCGCGGTTGCCCGAGCTTCTGGTGGCCGTCGACAGCGACGCCGGGGCCAGGGCCCTGTCCACCGCGGCCACCAGGGCCGGGGTGCGCATCGGTGCCGTCGTCGATATCGATCCCGGCATCCATCGGACCGGCGTTGCCGGGCCGGCGGCGGCGGCGGCGCTGGCGAGGACGGTCGCCAATCTGCCGGGCCTGTGGTTCGCCGGGCTGCAATGCTATGCCGGCCATGCCCAGCATATCGAGGATTTCGCGACACGGGCCGAGATCGCCCGCATGGCCCTCGCCGACATGGCGGCGGCGGCGGATATGCTGCGGGACGAGGGCCTGCCGC
Source organism: Zavarzinia sp. (assembly GCA_025869435.1). Taxonomy (GTDB): domain Bacteria; phylum Pseudomonadota; class Alphaproteobacteria; order Zavarziniales; family Zavarziniaceae; genus Zavarzinia. Next base: position 22,545 of record JAOZVS010000058.1, on the reverse strand, counting down.
CGCCCATGCTGACCGGCGGCGGCACCGGCACATTCGCGCAGGAAGCCGGGTTTGGTGTCCTGACGGAGTTGCAGGCCGGTTCCTATGTCTTCATGGATGTCGAATATGACGCGGTCGCGCTGGAGGCCGGGAGCGCGGGGCCGTTCCGCGCCGCGCTCTTCGTCGATGCCCGGGTGATCAGCGCCAATACCGCCGATTTCGTCACGGTCGATGCCGGTTACAAATCCTTCGCCACCGATGGGCCGAAGCCCCGGGTTGTCGCCGGCGCGCCTGCGGACAGCGAATTCGCCTTCATGGGCGACGAGCATGGCGCCATCTTCGCAGCCCTGCCCCTTGGCGGCCTCGTGCGGTTGCAGGCGCCGCATTGCGATCCGACAGTGAACCTCCACGACGTCATCCACGTCCTCGACGGCGACACGCTGGTCGACATCTGGCCGGTCGAGGCGCGCGGTCGCAGCGCCTGAAGCGGCTCAGGGCGCCAGTCTTTCCGCCTTTCTCAGGCTGGGAAACAGATGCATCCAGGCGATCGCGACAGCGATCGTGCCGATGCCGCCGATGATGCCGGCCTCGACCACGCCGAACAGGCCCGCGGTCATGCCGGACTCGAATTCGCCCAGTTGGTTCGAGGCGCCGATGAACAGTGAATTCACGGCATTGACCCGGCCGCGCATGTCGTCGGGTGTCGACAACTGGACGAGGCTCTGACGGATCACGACCGAGATATTGTCGGCGGCGCCAAGGACGATCAGCGCGGCGATCGACAGGGCAAGATTGGTCGAGGCGGCGAAGATCACGGTGCACAGGCCAAAGACGACGACCGAGGCGAAGAGCTTGGTGCCCACGCCCCGCTCGAGATCCAGGCGATCGATGAAAACGGACATCAGCACGGCGCCAACGGCCGGTGCCGCGCGCAGCAGCCCGAGGCCCCAGGGACCGGCGTGGAGGATATCGCGCGCGAAGATCGGCAGAAGCGCGGTGAAGCCGCCCAGCAGCACAGCCACCATGTCGAGCGACAGGGCACCCAGCAGGATCGGGCGCCGGCGGATGAAGGACAGGCCGAGAAAGGCGGTCGACAGGCTCATGGGCTCGGCGGGGCGCGGTTTCTCGCGCAGGCGCAGGGGTACGAGCGATACGGCGGCAAACAGGAACAGAAGGGCGGACAGGCCGAGCGGGACATAGGCACCGAAGGCGAACAGGAGACCGCCTAGCGAGGGGCCGAGGATGGTCGCCGTCTGCATCGCCGAGGAGGAAACAGCGACCGCGCGCGGCAGGACCGACAGGGGCACGATACCGGGCAGCAGGGCGGCCATGGCCGGCCGCTCGAACGTGCGGGCGGCGCCGAGGATGACCAGCCCGGTGAAAATCGCCGAAACGCCCATCAGGCCGGTCACGGTGCCGACCGTCAGCACGGCGATGGTCAGGCCCTGAACGATCTGCGACAGGCTGACGATGCGCCGCCGGTCGAAACGATCGGCGACCGAGCCGACGACGAAGGTCAGCAGCACCATGGGCAGGAACTGGGCAAGCCCCGCCAATCCCAGGAGATAGGCGCTGTCGGTCAGATCGTAGATCAGCCAGCTGAAGGCGACCGACGACATCTGGAAGGCGAGGGAGCCGAGCACCCGCGATATCCAGAACATGATGAAGGGCGGCGATCGGCGCAGCGACAAGGGGAGGGCATCATCGGGCAGGACGGTCACGGGCAAGGCTTCCGGGCAGGGCGGGCAAGCCTAACAGCGACACCCCGGGCCGGCATCAGCCGCCCGGGCGGGTGTGTCATGCAGCGGACGGGATCCAATCTTCAGGGCAACTGCCGGGCGAGGCGGGCGAATTCCGCGATGCCGAGTTCCTCGGCCCTCGCGGTCGGGGCGATCCCCGCCGTCTCCAGCAGGGTCTCGGGCGGGATGCCGAGGCCCTTCAGGCTCTGGCGCAGCATCTTGCGGCGCTGGCCGAAAGCCTGGGCCGTCACCCGCTCCAGCGACGACAGGCGGCAGTCATGCTCGGGCGCCGCCATCGGCCACAGGCCGACGACGGTCGAGGTGACCTTGGGCGGCGGCACGAAGGCCTTGGGGTTCAGGTCGAAATGATGGCGCACCCGGCACCGCCATTGCGCCAGGATCGACAGACGGGAATAGGCGTCGTCGCGCGGTGCCGCGGTCAGCCGCTCGGCCACCTCGCGCTGGAACATCAGGGTGAGCGAGCGCCACCAGGGCGGCCAGGGATCGGCCGACAGCCAACGGATGAGCAGGGCGGTGCCGACGTTATAGGGCAGATTGGCGACGATCTTCGCCGGCTGCCCGCCCAGCACCGCCGCTTCGTCGATCTCGAGGGCATCGCCCGGGATCACGGTCAGCCGGCCCGGCTCATAGGCGGCGGCGATTTCCGCCAGGGCTTCCAGGCAGCGCTCGTCCCGCTCGACCGCGACCACCGTCGCGCCTGCCGCGAGCAAGGCGCGGGTCAGCCCGCCGGGGCCGGGGCCGACTTCATAGACAAGGTCGCCGGGCACGATTTCGGCCGCCCGGGCGATCCGCGCGGTGATGTTGAGATCGAGGAGGAAATTCTGGCCCAGCGTCTTTTTCGCAGCAAGGCCATGGCGCGCGATCACGTCGCGCAAGGGGGGCAGGTCGTCGATGCTCATACGGCGCGGGCCTTGGCCATGGCGGCGGCCATGGCGAGGGCGGACATCAGGCTCTGCGGATTGGCCTTGCCGGTGCCGGCGATATCGAGGGCGGTGCCATGATCGGGCGAGGTGCGGACGAAGGGCAGGTTCAGGGTGACATTCACCCCTTCGTCGAAATCGAGGGTCTTCAGCGGGATCAGGCCCTGGTCGTGATACATGCAGATCGCGGCGTCATAGCGGTTGCGGGCGGCGGCGTGGAAGGCGGCATCGGGCGGCACCGGGCCGAAGGCATCGATCCCCTCGGCCCGCAGGGTGGCGATCGCCGGGGCGATGATCTCGATCTCCTCGCGGCCGAGAAGGCCAGACTCGCCCGCGTGGGGGTTCAACCCGATGACGGCGAGGCGAGGGGCGGCGATGGCGAAATCCTGGCGCAGCGCCCGCGCCGTCGCCCGCGCGACCTCGAGAATGGCCGGAACCGACAAGAGGCCGGGCACCGCCGCCAGCGGCACATGGACCGTGACCAGCGTGACGCGGAGGCGCGGCGAGGCCAGCATCATGACCGAGCGGGCGCCACCGCCGGCAAGGGCGGCGAGAAATTCCGTATGGCCGGGATGGTCGAGACCGACCGCTTTCAGCGACTGCTTGCGAATGGGATTGGTGACGACGGCCGCGACCTCGCCGGCCTGGGCAAGACGCACGGCCCGCGTGATCGATTCGACGATGGCGGGCGCGTCGGCTTCGTCCACCCGGCCCGCCTCGCCATGGATCGGGGCTTCGAGCGGCAGGACCGGCAGGGCTTCGGCGAAAAGCTGGGCGTCGACCTCGGCCAGGCTGCCGACCTGCGCCAGCGGCACGTTGAGGCCGAGACGTTCGGCAAGACGGGCAAGGCGGGCGGGCTGGTCCAGAAGGACGAAGCGCGGCGAATGCTCGCCGCGCTCGATCCAGGCCTTGAGGGCGATTTCCGCCCCGATGCCCGCCGGCTCGCCGCAGGTCAGGGCCAGCGGGGCGAGGTCCGGCATGGGGTCAGCGGACCTCGATCGTCGCCGTCCGGCGCAGATCGCGCAGGTAACGCCGCGCCAGCATGGCCATCTGCTGGTCTTCGAGGCTGCGCTGCACGGCGTCGCGCATCATGGCGTTCTGGGTCTGGTCGTCGCGACCGCACAGCACGAGAAGATGCAGGCCATCGGTCGAACGGACCGGACCGCCGGCCTCGCCGACCTTCAGGCCGTCGATGGCGTTGCGATATTCGACCGGCAGATCCTTGATGTTCAGGCGGCCGACATCGCCGAAGGTGGCGTCGGGCAGGCTGTCGAGGACATTGCGCGGCACCGAACAGCCGCTGATCGACGACTTGACGTCATTCAGTTGCGCGGTCAGCTGGTCGATGGTGGCGGCATCCGCCGAGATATTGGCCGGGACGAACAGCTGTTTCAGTTCGACCAGAACCACTTCGGGCGGCGGCGGCTGGGTCTGCCGGCGGTCGCGGATGCCGAGGATGTACCAGCCGCCGGGCGCGCGTACCGGCGGTGAAATGGAATTCACCTGCATCTGGCCAAGGGTGTCGTCGAGTTCGCTGGACAACTGGCCGGGCAGGATCCAGCCGATATCGCCGCCATTGGCGGCCGAGGGCGCCTGCGAATATTGCCGCGCCAGGGCCGAGAAGCGGGCACCGCCGCGAATCTGGTCGAACAATTGCTGGGCCAGGGCTCGGGCCGGGCCTTCCTGTTCGGGATTGTCGACCGCGACCATGAGTTCGGAGACGAGGCTTTCGGGCCGACCCGCGTTGGCCTTGATGCGGTCGACGGCCGCCTGAATCTGCTCGGCACCGACCGACAGGCGGCCCTGATAGCGCCGTGACACCACCTGGTTCCAGGCCAGTTCGGCCCGCAGCTGACGCTTCAGCGTGGTGGCGGAAGTGCCGGCCTGTTTCATCAGCTGGTCGAATTGTTCCAGCGTCACCTTGTTCGACTGCAGGACCTGCTGGAAGCTCTGTTCCACCTGTTCCTCGGTGATGGTGACGCCCTGCTTGCGGGCTTCCTGCAGCTCGAGCGCCTCGTCGACCAGCGATCGCAGGGCGGTCAGCCGGGCGGCCCTGGCCGCTTCCGGGCTGTAGGGAACGCCGGTGGTGACGAGAAGCAGGCGCACGCGCTGTTCGACGTCGAAGGCCGAAACCATCTCGTCGTTGACGACGGCGGCGATGCCGACTTCCGTCGCGGGGGGCGGCGCGGCCGGTGCCTGGCCGCGTGGCGTGGCCTGGGCCGCGGCGCTGTCCGTCGTTCCGGTGACGAGAAGGGCGAGGGCCAGTGAGTAGACCGCAGTAAGGACGAATAAGCGCATTGTCGATCGATCTTCTGGTCGGTTGCCGTTCATCGGGGCAGGGGCCGCCCGCAGTGGTTCACGGACCGCAATCCGGTCGGCGCAGCATAGTCCCTGGCCGGCGGAAGGGAAAGCCCTGCGGCTCGTGAGCGGAGGTGGAACATATTCGATTACATTCCGAGATTGCGCAGGCGAAGCACGACATTGACGGAGGTATCCGGTTCGATGTCGCGATCGCGCGTCGTGTCGCGGCGGTAGACGGTGCCGACCTCGATGCATTCGTCGGTGTAGAAGATGCCGAGACCGGTCGAGAGCGAGGTATTGGAATCGTTCAGCCGTTGCCGGGTGTCGCCGTAGACGCTCCAGTTTTCGGTCACCTTGGCCTGGCCGGCGATATAGATTTCGTCGCGGTCGGTCTGGTTCGCCACGCCGCTGGCATCCTTCACCGAGGTATAGCCGATATAGGCCTGCACGCGCTTGCCGGTGATGATCGCCCTTATGTCGTTGCGGTTGAACGACAGGTCTTCCTTGTCCAGGCGGAAGTTGTGCTGCAGCTCGAGCCAGTAGGTCGGCGTGTAGGTGATGGCGCCGACGAAATCCGAACGGCCGTGACCGATCCCCGCGCTGTCGTCATAGACTTCGTTGGTCTCGTTGAATTCGTAGCTTTCGCCGAAGAAGACCGAGAGGGTGGTGCCGTCGTCGCCGTAATAGGCGCTGCGCAGGCCGTAGACGAAGCGCGATCCCGAATCCCAGCGATCGTAACCGCTGAAGCGGTTGACGGCGAAGAGATTGGTGTCATCGAACTCGAAGTTCTGGCTGTCTTCGTTCGAGATCTTGCTGGACAGGGGAACGCTGGGGGCAAGGACGATTTGCGCGATCGGCTCGATCACATGGCGGCCACCCTCCATGGAGCGCACCAGGGGATAGCGCATCTCGAGCGAGGCCTTGGGCAGAAGGCGCGTCGTCGAGCCCGAGAGGTCGTTATTTGTGTCGCCATCAACATAGACATCCTCGCTGTTGAAGACGTCGCCGCGAACCGACAGGTCGAGGGTGAAGACGGTGCCGAGATCGGTGATCCAGGGCCGTTGCCAGGCGGCGCCCAGGCTGAAGCGGCGCTGGCTGGTGCCTTCGTCCCGGCTGATGGCGATGCCGCTGGCGGTCAGGTCCAGGCGGGCGCCGATCTGTTCGGGCTCGACCACCCAGCTGGCATAGCCCAGCGGCAGCACCAGCGGGGTCTGGCCCGGATCGGCGGAATTGCGCAGATCCTGGAAGCTGTAGCTGATGATCGAGGCGTAGGAGCGGCCATAGAAGCCCTCGGCATAGATGTCCGAGGTCAGGTAATTGGGGGACGAGAAGCTGAAACGTTTCAGATAGGTATCCGATGTCGCCCGTTCGGCATTGAAGCCGATGCGCCAGTTGTCGTTCACCTGCCAGTCGCCCTTGGCGAAGAGGTGACCGCGGAAGGCGTCATCGCCGGTATCCGTGCCATCATCGGAATATGAATTGCCGTAACCGGCGCTGAACTGCGCGAGCAACTGGCCCTTCGAGAACAGTTGCCGGTAGTCGCCGGTGACATAGGGGCCTTCCTCGGTCGTGTAATGCGGCGTCAGGGTCAGGTCGGTGGCGTCGTCGATCGCCCAGAAATAGGGCGTGGCGATATGGTAGCCGAGCCGGTCGCTGCCGCCGATCCGGGGCGAGAGGAAGCCGCTGAGGCGCTTCACGCTGGGGTCGGGGTGGGAGAAATAGGGCGTGTAGGCGACGGGAACGCCGAAGACCTCGAAGGTCGCGTCCTCATATTCGATTTTCTTGGCCGCCTGGTCGTGGGTGACCTTGACCGCCTTGACCTGCCACAGCGGCGCCCGCTCGGGGTGTTCGACGCAGGGCAGGCAAGGGCTGTAGACCGCCTGTTCGAGGGTCGTCACATTGCCGTCGCGCCGGATCGCCCGGACCGCGGCGGCGCGGGAATCATCAGCGAACAGCAGCTTGATGGTCTGGACGAACCCCTCGCGCAGCTGGTCGTCGAGCTCGACATAGTCGGCGAAGAGTACTTCCCCGCTCGGCTCCAGCAGCGAGACATTGCCGCTGGCCGCGACGATCCGGCTGTCCTCGAAATAGGTGATCTTGTCGGCCATCAGCACCCGTTCGCCCTGGGCGATTTCCACCTTGCCGGTGGCGGTGACCGTATGGCTGTTCGGATTGTAGATGATTTCGTCGGCGATGATCTGCACCGGCCCTTCGGGCGTCGCGATGCCGCCTGGCAGGCTCTGGGCAACCGCGAGGGTCGGCCCGCCGATGGCGACGAGGCCGAGCACCAGGGCAATGGCCGTCCGGTTGCGCAGGGTGCGCAGGCTCGGCCGGGACATGTCGTTCACGGGGCGTCGGGCGGCCATCAACCATCTTCCATATGAAACAGGAGCGAAATGCCGACCAGGGTCGCGGCGATCGCGGGCCCCCAGGAAGCAAGAATGATCGGGACACTTTCGGCGATGCCAAGAGCCCGGGCAATGTCGGAAACCACGAAAAGCACGAATCCCGCGATGCCGCCGAGGCCGATCAGCATGGCGACGCCGCCGCGGCGGGAGTTGCGCAGGGAAACCGTCGCGGCCACCAGCACCATCGAGCACAGGATGAGGGGGAGCGAGGCGAGGCTGTGCCACTGCACGAGATAGCGGGTGGAAGAGAAGCCGGCCGCCTCGAGCCGCTTGGCGAAGTCGGGAATCGCCCAGAAGGAAATCGAGTCGGGATTGGCCAGGCTCTGCTGGATGTCCTCGGGGTGCAGATTGGTGGCCAGACGGTAGACCGGAACGGCCTTGGCCTGAAGATCGGGCTCGATCAGCCAGACATCGCTCAGGGTCCAGACGTCATTGTCGTATTTGGCGCTGAAGGCTTCGACCCGGCGCAGGAATTTCTCGCGCGGGTCGAACATGAAGACGACGACGGCGCTCAGCCGCAGGCCACCGTCCGAAGCAGCCAGGGCGTGGATGACGGCGCTGCCCTGTTCGTCCGACTGGCGCAGCCAGATGCCGCTTTCGGTCACGGTCGACAGGCTCGAGGAGGTGCCCTTGATGTAGAAGGATTCGAGCTGGCGGTAATGGTAGTTCAGCGCCGCCGTCCACGGGTTGATCACACCCACGGTGAAAATGCCCAGCAGCAGCGCGACCATCATCGGCGGCGCAAGGAACTGCCAGACCGAAAGCCCGGCCGCCCGCGCGATCACCAGTTCGTTGGACCGGGTCATGCGGGCGAAGGTCCACATGGCGCCGAACAGACAGGCGAAGGGCAGGGCCATGGTGGCGAGGCCCGGCAGTTTCATCGCCGACATCTGCATCAGGGTGAAGAAGTCGACGTCGGTGCCATTCACCCGCGACGCCCGCCGGGTCAATTCCAGCAGGTCGACCATGTAGATGAGGGCGACCACCGGCGCGAAGACGAGGGCGAGGCCGGAAAGATAGCGCCGCATCATGTAGAGCGCGAAGACCGGGGCAAGACGCAGCATGTCAGACGGCCTCCACGTTCAGCCCGGGCGGCGCCTCGGCGGGGACGGAGCGGCGGGGCGGCCTCAGCACCCAGAGAGCGATGAAGGTCGCGGACAGCGGCACGAAATAAAGCAGGGGCGCCAGCGCCGGCATCGAGGTGACGAGACCCGAGACCCCGAGTTCGCTGACGCGGAGCGCGAGGGCGAGCACGGCGGCGATGGCCGAGCGGAGATATTTGCCCCGCCGGGAATATTCGCCCGACAAAAGGCCGCAGGCCGCGATCAGCGCGAGCGGCAGGGCATAGAGCGGCGACGACAGGCGCTTGTGCGCCTCGGTCAGCAGTTTGGCGGCGTTTTCCTGATCGGCCGGGGTGGTATAGGGCGGCAGAAGTTCGGTCAGGAAGCGCTCGCCCGGTTTCAGCCAGCGGACGTCGTTCGCCCCGCCGAAGGAGCCGAGGTCGAGGACATAACGCTCGAAACTGAGGTAGGAGCCCTTGCCGGTGAAAAGCTCGCTTTCCTGCCGGTTGCCGTTCATCAGCAGCACCTTGGTGCCTTCGCCTTCCGGCAGCAGGGTGCCCCGCTCGGCCATCATGGTCACGGCCATGTCGGGACGGCGCGCGTCATAGACGAGAATGCCGCGGAGTTCGCCGGTCGACAGGCGCTCGCGGACATAGACGGTCAACCCGTTGACCGGCTCGGTGAATTCACCGTCCTGCAGGAAGACGGCGGCCAGATCGCCCCGGATTTCCGTGATTTCGTTGCGGAAGGAGCGCAGGCCGAGCGGCGTCACATAGACATTGAGCGCGAGGGAAATGGCGGTGACCACCAGGGCGAGCTCGACCGCCGGCCGGATCAGGCGCCAGACCGAGATGCCGGACGCCGCCATCACGATCAACTCGCTGTCCTGCCACAGGCGGTAGAAGGCGAACATCACGGCGCAGAACAGCGACAAGGGCAGGATCATCGACAGCGCGCCGGGGATCAGCAGGGCGGTCAATTCCAGCAGGGTCTGCAGCGACAGGCCCTTGTTCACGATCAGGTCGACGGTGCGCAGCGACTGGCCGACCAGCATCACGCCGGTCAGCGTCAGCGTGAAGAAAATCATCGGGCCGGCGATCTGGCGCCTGATATAGGAAGTCATGCGACTCATGGCGCGCGACTATAGCCTCCGCCCGGTGCGGGTGATAGAGCGGCAAGATCCCGCGCTTTCCGGTGTGCCGCCGAAGCCGCGCCCGATGAAGAGGTAGTAGGTGCCCTTCGGATCGGCATAGGGCCGCATCGCCACTTCGGCCGGCGGCCCCAGCGCCGTGAAGGCCGCGGCGAGGTCGGGCGGCAGGCTGTTCCGGCGCGACACGATCACGGCATCACAGCCCTTCGCGTCGGCGAGATCCAGCACCATGGCGAAATGATCTTCCGGCGGCGTGCCCTCGGGCGACCAGCGGCGGATCAGGGCCCCACTGTCGCGCAGATGGTAGATGAGTTCGGCCGTGGCGCCGCGCTCGGTGGTGATTACGGCAAGCGGATGGTCGGGATCGGCGAGGCGAAGCGCCTCCACCTCTTTCGCCAGCACGTCCCAGCCCCTGATCCAGCGGAAAGGATCGGTCTGCCGCGTCAGGCCAAGGAAAGGCACATGGCCGACCGCGAGGGCGATCGCCAGCACGGCGAAGGCGCCAGCATGAAACCACAGCGCGGCCCGCAGCAGCCGGGGGGAGTCGAGCCGAACCAGCGCCGCGACGATCAGCACGCAGAGCGCGGGGAAGGCGACGGCCGCCCAATTGCCATGAGCGCGCGACAGGAAGGCCTGCGCGATCAGCAGCCCGAGAATGGGCAGGGAAAACCACGCCAGCAAGCGAATGCCCGGATCGCGGAACAGTCCGCGCGGCCGGACCAAGAGGGCCAGCAGGGCGATCGCGAAAATGGGGCCGAGGATCGCGACCTGATCGCCGAGGAAATCGATCACGCCGGCAATATTGCCGACATGCTGGCCGACACTGGCATTGGCCGCCGTGTGCTTGAAGGTCTCGAAGCCCGTGAGGGCGTTCCAGACCAGATTGGGCGACAGCACGAGGAGGCCGATGGCGACCGCCAGCAGGAAGCCCCCGACCGGGCGTCGGCCTCGCGGTTGCAGGGCGACCAGGATGGCCGCCGGCACCAGGAAATAGGCCATGGCGTATTTCGCCAACATGCCGATGCCGAGAAAGAGCCCGGTCAGGATCCACCATTTCGCCCCGCGCAGCGCCAGCGCCCGCTCGAAGGCCCAGAGGGCGCCGACCCAGGCGGTCAGGACCAGAGGATCGGTCGAAATGATGAAGCCCGAGAAGGCGATGCCGGGCAGGGTGGCGAAGGCGATCCCGGAAAGGAGACCGACGCGGACGCCGAACAGGTTGCGGGCGAAGAGATAGACGAAGATCGGCGCGATGCCATAGGCGAGGGGCGAGGCCGCCTTGACGCAGGCCGCCGAGTCGCCGCAGAGCGCGGTCGTGCCGGCGATGGCCCAGCCGATCAGCGGCGGCTTCGAGAAATAGCCGAAGGCGAGGTCCTGGCCCCAGAACCAATATTGCGCCTCGTCGAGGTAGAGCGGCATGGCGCCGATCCAGAGGACGGCAAGCCGCAAGACCGCGAGGCCGAGCGCCAGCGAAACCACGAGGCGCAGGGCCGCGCGGTCTTCGATGGCGGCGGCGGGGGCAGGGGCGAAGTTCATGCGCTGTCAATAACCGGGCCATGCTCCGCTGTCGAGCGGGCTTCCCAACGGCCCGCGCGCGTACCAAGATGCGGCACGCCGGCCGGATGCCCGGCCAAGATGCTTGCTTGGAGTGATGTACACGATGAAGATCGCCTTTGCTGCGCCCGCGCTGCCGTCTTCGGGCACGGTTGCCGTGCTCGCCCTCGACGACAAGGTGCTCGGTCCTTCGGCCCAGACCCTCGACAAGATGTCGGGCGGCGCCATCGGCCGGGCGCTGGCCGCCAGCCGCTTCAAGGGCAAGCGGGGCGACATTCTCGAAGTGCTGGCGCCGGCTGGTCTCGACCTCGATCGCATCATCGTCGCCGGCATCGGCAAGCCGGAGGCGCTCGACGCCCTGGCCGCGCAGGCTTTGGGCGGCGGTCTCGTGGCGCGGCTGGCCCTGTCGGGCGAAACCGCCGTGCAGCTGATGGTCGACGAGATCGACGGCCTGCCCCTGCCGACTGCGGAAATCGCCGCCAATGCCGGCTATGGCGCCCTGCTGCGCTCCTATCGGTTCGACAAATACCGCACGACCAGGAAGGCCGACGAGAAGCCGTCCCTCGCCAAACTCGTGATCGGGGTCGACAAGGACGGTGCCGCCCGGAAGGCGTTCCAGATCCTCGAGAAGATCGCCGATGGCGTGTTCCTCACCCGCGATCTGGTCTCGGAACCGGCCAATATCATTTATCCCGAATCCTTGGCGAAACAGGCCAAGTCCCTGGAAAAGCTGGGTGTCGAGGTTGAGATTCTGGGCGAGTCCCAGATGCGGAAGCTCGGCATGGGCGCGCTCCTCGGCGTTGGCCAGGGCAGCGAGCGGGAAAGCCAGCTCGTCGTCATGCGCTGGCAGGGCGGCAAGGCCAAGGAGGCCCCGGTCGCCTTCATCGGCAAGGGCGTGACCTTCGACACCGGCGGCATTTCGATCAAGCCGGCCGGTGGCATGGAAGACATGAAATGGGACATGGGCGGCGCCGGCACGGTGATCGGCCTGATGAAGGCGCTGGCCGGGCGCAAGGCCAAGGCGAATGTCGTCGGTGTCGTCGGCCTCGTCGAGAACATGCCGTCCGGCACGGCGCAGCGCCCGGGCGATGTCGTCACCTCGATGTCGGGCCAGACCATCGAGGTGATCAACACCGATGCCGAAGGCCGCCTCGTGCTGTCCGATGCCCTGTGGTACACGCAGGACCGCTTCAAGCCGAAGTTCATGATCGATCTCGCCACCCTGACCGGCGCCATCATCATCGCGCTCGGCCACGAATATGCCGGCCTGTTCTCGAACAACGACGAATTGTCGAGTCGCCTCGCCGCCGCCGGCAAGGCGACGGGCGAAGGCGTGTGGCGGATGCCGATGGGCGAGGCCTATGACAAGCTGATCAACTGCGATATCGCCGACATGCAGAACACCGGCCAGGACCGTTCCGGCGGCTCGATCACCGCGGCCCAGTTCCTGCAGCGTTTCGTCAAGGACGTGCCCTGGGCCCATCTCGACATCGCCGGCACGGCCTGGGCCAAGAAGGACCAGCCGACGGTGCCGCGCGGCGCGGCGGGGTGGGGCGTCCGCCTGCTCGACCGTCTGGTCGCCGACCACTACGAAGGCAAGTAATCCGCCCGATGGCGGAGGTCTCCTTCTATCACCTCGAGGCGCGGCCGCTCGAATGGGCGTTGCCGCGTCTTCTCACGCGGGTGGTCGACGCCGGCATGCGCGCCGTCGTCGTCACCGGCAATGCCGAGCGTCTGCCCTTTCTCGACACGGCGCTCTGGACCTATGACGATCAGTCCTTCCTGCCCCATGGCCGGGCGCCCGACGAATTCGCCGCCGAGGAGCCGGTGTGGCTGACCGCCGATCCGGCGGACCGGCCGAATGGCGCGCGGGTTCTGGTTTTGGTCGACGGCGCGGCGCCGGCCGATTTCGCGCTGCAGGGCATCGATCGCTGCCTCGACATGTTCGATGGGCGGGACGAGGCGGCGCTGTCCAGCGCGCGACGGCGCTGGACCGAATTCCGTCAGGCCGGCCATGCGGTCACCTACTGGCAGCAGTCCGCGGAAGGGCGCTGGGAGAAGAAGGCGTGATCACCCGAATCATGCTGCCCCGCGACAATTCTTCGCCCATGGTATTGGAGGTTATGTCGCCAGATTGGTGATAAAGCCTTGACGGTGAAGTACAGGCGCAGGTGTACCGATGTCGGACGTGAGCATTTCCTCCATCATCCAGAAAATTCAATCCATGGTGGAGCGCTTCGTCACCATCAACGAGAAGATCGCCGGCCAGACCAACCTGCTCGCCCTCAACGCGACGATCGAGGCTGCCCGGGCCGGCGAGGCCGGCCGTGGCTTTGGCGTTGTCGCTGGCGAGGTGAAACTTCTGGCGAAACAGGCGGCGGAGAATTCCAAGGAACTCCGCACCCATGTCATTCAGGAAATCCAGGCCCAGACCACGGTCCTGCAGGGCCAGTTCGACGACAAGGAACGTCAGCGCCTCGCTGAAATGGCGCAGACCCTGGTTCAGCTCATCGTGCGCAATCTCTATGAGCGGACGGCGGATGTGCGGTGGTGGGCGACGGATGACGCTCTTTACCGCGCTCTCGAGAGCCTGGCGCCGGAGGCCATCCACCATGCCGCGGCCCGCCTCGGCCTGATCAACCGCTTCTATTCCGTTTATGTGAATCTGGTGCTGACGGACCGGCAGGGCCGGGTGCTGGCCTCTTCGGCCGGCAGTCGATTTCCGCGGCTGAACGGGGCCCATCTGGGCGACGTGTCCTGGGTCCGGCGGGCGCTGGCCACGCGCGGCGGCGACGATTATGTCGTCGACGACATCTATCGCGATCCCTTGCACGATAACCGCATGGTCGCGGTCTATGCCACGGCGGTACGGGCGGGGGGGCGGATCGATGGCGCGGCCCTGGGCGTCCTCGGCGTCTTCTTCGACTGGCAGGATCAGGCCCGGGTGATCGTGAGGGACGAGCCCAGCCTGAGCGAAGAGGAATGGCGCCAGTCGCGGGTTCTGTTGCTCGATCAGTCGCTGCGGGTCATCGCCGCCTCGGACGACAACGGCCTGCTCGGTCATTTCCCGCTCGACCATGGCGGCCGGCAGAAGGGTTTCTATGTCGCCGGCAATAGCGATCTGGTCGCCTTCGCCAGGACCATCGGCTACCAGGAATACGACGGCCTTGGCTGGTATGCGGTGGTCATTCGTCACGCGCCGTGATGGCGCCGGATGAGAACAAAACGTGAAAAATACCCTTGTGCGGCGCTCGGCTTCGTGAGAGAACGAATACGGAACAAATGCGGCAAGGGGAAAACGGCGATGATGCAGGCGGCTTTCGATCGGGCGTTGGTGTTTCTGGCCTGGGCGTGTCGCCCGGCGCTGTTCCTGTTTCCCGTGCTGGTGATCGCCGAAATGGCCGGTTACGTCTCGTCGGAAGTGACGATCCCCTTCGCCGCCATGGCCGCCATCCACGCCGCCGGGCGCAAGGCCTGGCTGGCGAGCCGTCGCCGCCCGGTGGTGGAGCGGGTCGTGGGCTGGGCGGCGGTGCGGCCGGTCGCCCAGTCGTAAGGCCGAACGCCGCCGGTCAGCCGGCGGCGTCCATCGCTTCCAGTTCTTCCTGCAGGGCCAGCCAGTCGTTCTCGACCGTTTCCTGCGCCCTCAGGATCTCGCCGCGCTTCTTGCCGAGATCGGTCATGCGGCCGGCGTTGTTGTAGGTTTTCGGGTCGGCCATGTCGGCCTCGATCACCGCGAGCTCGGCGGTCAGTTTCTCGATCTTCGCTTCGGCGGATTTGATCTTCTTCATCAGGGGGGCGCGGGCCTCGCGCGCCCGGGCCGCTTCGCGCCGGGCTTCCTTGCGGTCGCTGGCGCTGCCATCCACGCCCGATTTCACCGGCCCATCCTCGAAGGCGCCGGCGAGGACGAGGCGGCGGTAATCCTCCATGTCGCCATCGAAGGTCTTCACCGTGCCGCCCGAGACCAGCCACAGCCGGTCGGCGCAGGCTTCGATCAGATGGCGGTCGTGGCTGATCAGGATGACCGCGCCGGCATAATCATTCACCGCCTCGACGAGGGCTTCGCGGGCCTGAATGTCGAGGTGGTTGGTCGGCTCGTCGAGGATGATCATGTTGGGCGCGTCGACCGCCATCATGGCGAAGAGCAGCCGGGCCTTCTCCCCGCCCGACAACCGTCCGACCGCGTTATCCGCCAGGGTCGCGCCGAAGCCGAAGGCGCCCAGCCGGCCGCGCACTTCGGTCGGGCTGGCCTTTGGCAGCAGGGCCTGCATGTGCTGGACCGGGGTTTCGTTCAGGCGGAATTCGTCCTGCTGGTGCTGGGCGAAAAAGCCGGGGCGCAGCTTGGGCGCCCGGTGCATCTCGCCCGAGACCGGCGTGAGGCGGCCGGCGATCAGCTTGGCCAGGGTCGACTTGCCGTTGCCGTTGGAGCCGAGGAGGGCGATGCGGTCGTCCGGATCAATGCGCAGGTTCAGGTTCCGCAGCACCGGCGGCCGGCCTTCATAGGCGACGGCGGCATTCTCGATGGTCACGACCGGCGGCGCCAGCTCGTCCTTGCAGGGGAAGCGGAACTCGACCCGGGTCTCGCCCGGCAATTCGGGCAGGGGCTCCATCTTCTCGATCATCTTGATGCGGGCCTGCGCCTGCTTGGCCTTCGACGCCTTGTAGCGGAAGCGGTCGACGAAGCTCTGCAGGTGCTTGCGGGCGGCGTCCTGCTTGCCGCGCTGGGCTTCGAGATTGGCGATATGCTCGGCCCGCGTCTTCACGAAGCGGTCGAAGCCGCCGGTGTAAAGCGTCATCTTGCCCTGTTCGAGATGCAGGATGCTGCCGACCGCCTTGTTCAGCAGATCGCGATCGTGGGAGACGATGATCAGCGTCCGGGGATAGCGGGCGAGGAAGTCCTCCAGCCACAGCGTCCCTTCGAGATCGAGATAATTGGTCGGCTCGTCGAGCAGCAGGAGGTCCGGTTCGGAAAACAGCACGGCGGCGAGGGCGACCCGCATCCGCCAGCCGCCGGAGAAACTGCGCATCGGCCGGCCTTGCGCTTCCGGATCGAAGCCGAGGCCGGCGAGGATGCGCTGGGCGCGGGCAGGACCTGAATGGGCCCCGATGGCGGCGAGGCGCTCGTGAATCTCGGCGAGGCGATGGCCGTCCGTTTCGGTTTCCGCTTCCGCCATCAGGCGCGCGCGTTCCTGATCGCCCGCCAGAACGACCTCGGTCGGCGTTTCGTCGCCGCCCGGCGCTTCCTGGGCGACCGTGCCGAGGCGCGCGCCGCAGTCGAGCTGGATCGTGCCGTCGTCCGGGTGGGCCTGGCCGAGGATCAGGCGCAGCAAGGTCGACTTGCCGGCGCCATTGTGGCCGACGAGGCCGACCCGGTGGCCGTCGGGGATCATGGCGCTGGCCCCGTCGAGGATGGTGCGCCCGGCGATGCGATAGGTGAGACCGTCAATCCGTAACATGGGGCGGCTAATAGCACGTCGGCCGGGCGGCCACAAAGCGCCGCAGTTGCCAGTCGGGCGGGCGTCGGCTAAAAGGCGCCCACCCTATTGCTGTCATAGTCGAAATGGAGCCTGTCATGGCCGTCGAACGCACTCTCTCGATCATCAAGCCGGATGCCACCCGCCGCAACCTGACCGGCAAGGTCAACGCCAAGTTCGAGGATGCCGGCCTTCGCATCGTCGCGCAGAAGCGCATCCAGCTGACCAAGGCCCAGGCCGAAGGCTTCTACGCCGTTCACGCCGCGCGTCCCTTCTTCGGCTCGCTGGTCGAGTCCATGATCGCCGGGCCGGTCGTCGTCCAGGTGCTGGAAGGCGAAGGCGCGGTCCTGAAGAACCGCGACGTCATGGGCGCCACCAACCCGGCCAATGCCGCCGAAGGCACCATCCGCAAGGAATTCGCCGAGTCGATCGAAGCCAATTCGGTCCATGGCTCGGACAGCGCCGAGAATGCGGCGATCGAAATCGCCTATTTCTTCGCCCAGACCGAAATCGTCGGCTGACGCGACCGGCGCCCCCGGTTTCGGGGGCGCCATCCGCGCCCCATCGGGCGACGGGGCGCCATCAGCGCCCCCATCAGGGCGCGAACTGCTCCGTCAGGATGCGCTCGCCCAGGGCGCCGCCCGGATCGAACAGCAGTTTCAGGGTTACCTCGCGGTCTTCCGCGATTTCCACTTCGACGATATTGCGCACTTCGCTGTTGTCGGCCACGGCCGAGACCGGCCGCTTGCCCGCGTCCAGCACTTCGAGCCGGACCACCGCCTCGTGCTGGAGAAGCGCGCCGCGCCAGCGCCGGGGCCGGAAGGCACTGATCGGGGTGAGGGCCAGGACCCCCGCGTCCAGCGGCAGGATGGGGCCATGGGCCGAGAGATTATAGGCCGTGCTGCCCGCCGGTGTCGCCAGCAGGATGCCGTCGCAGGTCAGGGAGTCGAGCCGCATCCGCCCGTCGACGAAAATGCGCAGCTTGGCGGCCTGATGGGTCTCGCGGAACAGGGATACTTCGTTGATGGCGAGGGCATCGGTGATCTTGCCGTCGCGCCCCCGCGCCTTCATGCGCAAGGGGTGCAGCGACGAGGATTCGGCGACTGAAAGGCGCAGCAGCAGATCGTCCTCGGCGTAAGGATTCATCAGGAAGCCGAGGGTGCCCTGGTTCATGCCGTAGATGGGCAGGGGATTGTCGGCGTAATCGCCGGACATGATCCGGTGCAGGCAGGACAGCATCAGCCCGTCGCCGCCGAGCCCGACGATCACATCGGCATTCTCGCCCGCCTCGCCATAGCGCTTGCGCAAGCGCGCCAGGGCGGCCTGGGCGTCCGGGGATTCGGAGGCGATGAAGGTGATGCGTTCGCGGGCCATGGCATACGGACTTCCGGGCGGATCAGCCGCCGGTGGTGTTCATGTGGCGGGCAAGGGCCGGGGCGGCGCCCGGCCGGTCGATGATGAAATCATGGCCCTTCGGCTTGCGGGCGATGGCCGCGCGGATCGCGTCCCGCAATTCGCCATCCGTGGCGCCGCCGCGCAGCACGGCGCGCAGATCGGCGGCATCTTCCTGCCCGAGGCAGAGATAGAGCGTGCCGGTGCAGGTCAGCCGCACCCGGTTGCAGCTTTCGCAGAAATTATGGGACATCGGCGTGATGAAGCCGATGCGGCGGCCGGTTTCGGCGACCGTCGAATAGCGCGCGGGGCCGCCGGTGCGATGCCCGCTCGGCGTCAGCAGATAGCGCGTGGCGAGACGGTCCCGCACCGCCGACAGCGGCAGGTAATGATCGGTGCGGTCGCCGTCGATATCGCCCATGGGCATGGTTTCGATGAAGGTGATGTCCATGCCCTGGCCGTGAGCGAAGGCGACGAGGGGCAGGATCTGCTCCTCGTTGATGCCCTTGAGGGCGACGGCGTTCAGCTTCACCGAAATACCGGCATCCTGCGCCGCGCGGATGCCGTCGAGCACCGGGCCAAGCTCGCCCCGGCGGGTGATCCGGCGGAAATCGTCGGGGTCGAGCGTGTCGAGACTGACATTCACCCGGCGGACGCCGGCATCCGCCATTTCGCCGGCGAAGCGGGCGAGCTGGCTGCCATTGGTGGTCATGGTGATCTCGTCGAGCTCGCCGCTGCGCAGATGGCGCGACAGGCCGCGCAGCAGATCCATCAGGCCCCGGCGCACCAGAGGCTCCCCCCCCGTGAGGCGGAGGCGCTTCAGGCCGAGGGCGACGAAGGCCGAGCACAGGCGGTCGAGTTCTTCGAGGCTGAGGATTTCCGCCTTGGGCAGGAAGGTCATGGCTTCCGCCATGCAATATTGGCAGCGGAAATCGCAGCGGTCGGTGACCGAGACGCGTAAGTAAGTGATCGGCCGCAGGAAAGGGTCGATCAGCGGTGCCGTGGCGGGTCGGTCGAGACGGGGCAGGTTTCCATCCATCACCCCTATATGGCATGGAAATCACGGCGCCGCCATGGCTGGCCGGCTTGACCTTTCGGGCCATTGCCGGAACCATCCCGGCCCATGACACGAGGGGGAAACGATGGCGCGGCATCTGCTGGCGATCGATCAGGGTACGACGTCGACGAGGGCGATTCTCTTCGGCGCGGACGGCACGCCCGTCATGGAGGCGCGCCGCGACCTGCGCCAGATCTATCCCGCCGAGGGCTGGGTCGAGCATGACGGCGAGGAGATCTGGCAGGCCGTGCTCGACACGGTGCGCGAGGTCCTGGCCAGGGCCAGCCTCGCCGCCCGCGACATCGCCGCCATCGGCATCACCAACCAGCGCGAGACGACGCTGGTCTGGGAGCGGAAGAGCGGCCGCCTGCTGTATCACGCCATCGTCTGGCAGGACCGCCGCACCGCCGAGACCTGCGCCCGCCTCCGCGCCGAGGGGGCGGAGGCGCTGGTCGCCGCCCGCACCGGCCTCGTCGTCGATCCCTATTTCTCGGGCACCAAGCTCGCCTGGGTGCTGCAGCATGTGCCCGAGGCGCGGCTGCTGGCGGTCCAGGGCGAACTTGCCTTCGGCACGGTCGACAGTTTCCTTCTGTGGCGGCTCACGGGCGGCGCGGTCCATGCGACCGACGCGACCAATGCCGCCCGCACCCTGCTGTTCGATATCCATCGCGGTGTCTGGGACGAGGATTTGCTCGCCCTCCTCGATGTGCCGGCCAGCCTGTTGCCGGAAGTCCGATCCTCCGCCGGGGATTTCGGGGCGACGCTGCCCGACCTGTTCGGCGCGGCCATTCCCATTCGCGGCGTCGCCGGCGACCAGCAGGCGGCCGGGGTCGGTCAGGCCTGCCTCGCGCCGGGTACGATCAAGGCGACCTATGGCACCGGCTGCTTCGTTCTGGTGAACACCGGGGATGCCGCCATCGCCTCGCGCCACCGGCTGTTGTCGACCGTCGCGCTTGATCTGGGCGGGCACCGGACCTATGCCCTCGAAGGCTCGATCTTCGTCGCCGGGGCGGCGGTGCAATGGCTGCGCGACGGGCTGCATCTGTTCAGGGGCGCGGCCGAGACCGAGGCGCTGGCAAGGGCCGCCCGGCCGCAGGCGCAGGTTCACATGGTGCCGGCCTTCACCGGCCTTGGCGCGCCCCATTGGGATCCGGAGGCGCGGGGCGCGATCCTGGGCCTGACCCGCGACACCGGCATCGCCGAGATCGTGCGGGCGACCCTCGAATCCGTCGCCTTCCAGACCCGCGACCTGATGGAGGCGATCGACAATGACCTCGCCGCCGAGGGCCGGCCGCGTCCCGCTTCGCTGCGGGTCGATGGCGGCATGGTGGTGAACGACTGGGCCATGCAGTTCCTCGCCGACATGCTGGGCATTCCGGTCGAGCGACCGAAGGTGACCGAGACCACGGCGCTGGGCGCCGCCTTCCTCGCCGGGCTGGGCTGCGGGCTCTTCGCCGAGCCGGCGGAAATATCCGCGGCCTGGCGGCTGGAGCGGCGCTTCGAGCCGCGCATGAGCGCCGACGAGCGAGCCTCGCGCTGGCAGGGCTGGCAAGCGGCGGTGAGCCGCGTGCTGTCGCATGGCGGACCTGCGCCCGCCTCGCGTTGACCCGCCGGAACAGGCTCCCTAGCATTCGCCACAATGAAACGCGGGAGCGGCGATGACCGGGCAGGGGGACACGCGGGATGCGGTGGCGGCGCTGATCGCCGAGCGGCGGCGTGATGCCTCCCGTCCCGGCGCGCGGCGTGACCCCCATCGTCTCGCCCTTGTCATCGAGGGCGGCGGGATGCGCGGCGTCATCGCCGGTGGCATGGTGTCCGCGATCGAGCATCTGGGCTTTGTCGATGTCTTCGACGCGGTCTACGGTACCTCGGCCGGGGCCTGCGCCGGGGCCTGGCTGCTGGCGGGGCAGGCGGTGCAGGGCACGCGCATCTTCTACGAGGATATCAACAACCCCCGCTTCATCCGTCTGGGCCGGGCGCTGATCCGCCGGCCGGTGCTGAACACCGATTACCTGATCGATCATGTGCTGACCGAACTGCGCCCGCTCGACGTCGCCCGTTTTCTCGATGCGCCCATCCCGCTCACCATGATGGCGACCGATGTCGAGACCGGACGGCCGGTGCCCTTGCGGGATTTTCGCGATGTCGCGGCCGTCATGGCGGCGCTGAAGGCGACGACGCGGCTGCCCCTCGTCGGCGGCCGGCCGGTGCCGGGGCCGGACGGCCGCCCGCTGGTCGACGGCGCCCTGACCGCGCCCCTGCCCATCGATATCGCCGAAGCGGATGGCGCCAGCCATATCCTCGTGCTCTCGACCCGGCCGGATGTCACCCCTCTGGACGGCGGACCCAGCCGGGGCTGGTTCGCCCGGCTGCTCGCCCGTCATGTCTCGCCCGCGGTGGCGGAGGCTTATCTCGACCGGCCACGGGTCCATGCCGCGCTGCTCGATCGGCTGCGCGAGCCGCCGCAGCCCGGCCGGGCCTTCATCTCGGTGGTGCGGCCGGCGGGCCGGGGCCGCAAGGTCGGCAAGACCGAGCGACGGCGCCCGCGTCTGGTCGGCGGGGCCGAGGCGGGCTGGCGCGCCATGATGCGCTGGCTCGATCTCGCCATGCCGTCGCCGTTCCGGCGCAAACGGATTTTCGCCCGCAAGGGTCAGGGTTGAACAGGGAAGGAAACCATATGGCCGAATACACGCTCCATTGCTTTGCCCAGTCGGGCAATGCCTACAAGCCGGCGCTTTATCTCAATCTCGTCGGGGCCGACTGGGCGCCGCGTTTCGTCGATTTCTTCAATGGCGCGGGGCGGACGCCGGAATTCCTCGCGATCAATGAAATGGGCGAGATCCCCGTGCTCGACCATGGCGAGGTCCGCCTTACCCAGTCGGGCGTGATCCTCGATTATCTCGTCGAGCAGTTCGGCCAGTTCGGCTGGCGGGACGAGACGGAGCGGCGCGAGATCCTGCGCTGGATCCTGTTCGACAATCACAAGTTCACGGCCAATATCGCGACCTGGCGCTTCCTGATCAATTTCGCGCCCAAACCCATGGCGCCCGAGGTGATGGACTTCATGAAGGGCCGCGCCAAGGTCGGGGCCAAGGTGCTCGCCCAGCATCTGGAGAGCCGCGATTTCGTCGTCGGCGACCGGCCGACCGTCGCCGACATCTCGCTCGCCGGCTATGTCTTCTACGAGAATGAATATCCCATCGATTGGGCCAGGGATTACCCGCCGATCCACGCCTGGGCCGAGCGCATCAAGGCCCTGCCGGGCTGGAAGCATCCTTACGAGCTGATGCCCGGTTATCCGCTGAAGAAGGGCTGAGGAGCCATTTCCGTCACGAGATTCCGGCCTTCGCCGGAATGACGATTTTCTTCTGTCGTCGTCCCGGCGAAGGCCGGGACCTCGTGATGGCTCGTGTTCCTAAAAGTTCAGATAATACCCCGCGCCGCCCGGTATTTAGAGAATTAGGGCGGCGCCCTAAGCCCCGCCCGGCGTGGCGG
>JAOZVS010000057.1 GCA_025869435.1 Zavarzinia sp. | reverse complement strand
CTCGAGGATGGCGCGACCATCGTCATGCTGGCGCCGCCCGCGCCCTACCGCTGTCCGCCCGCGCCTTACGAGCGGGCGACGGCGATCGCCGCCCGCCTGAAGGCGATGGGCAGGCGCGGCCGCATCCAGATCCTCGACGCCAAATCGTCCTTTCCGAAGCAGGCCCTGTTCGAGGAGGCCTGGGCGCGGCTCTATCCCGGCAGGATCGAATGGTATCCGGTCGATGTGATCGGCAAGATCACGAGGATCGACGCCGCGGCCCGCCGGGTGCTGACCGCCTCGGATGCCTTCGCCTTCGACTTCCTGCATGTCGTCCCGCCGCAGAGCGCGGCGCGCATCGCCCTCGACAGCGGCATCGCGGGCGAGACGGGCTGGATCCCGGTGACGGGGGCCGGCTTCCGCACCCCGGCCTCGTCCCGGGTCAGCGCCCTCGGCGATGCCTGCATCGCCGGCGACATGCCGAAATCCGCCTTTTCCGCGCGGGCGCAGGCGCTTCTGATGGCGGAGAGCCTGGCGGCGGATATCCTCGGCCGGCCGCAGCCTGCGCCCGAGCTGTTCAATACCTGCTACAGCCGCCTCGCCGAGGACGAGACCGTGGTGGTCGGCGGTCCCTTCTCGATCGTCGAGGGGCGGATCAAGGCCGGCCCCGGCTTCATCAGCAAGGTCGGCGAAAGCGCCGGGATCCGCCGCGCCCATGTCGCCGAGGGCACCGCCTGGATCGACGAATTCTCCCGCGCGGTGTTCGATGGAGGGACCTGAGCCATGAAATGCCTTCTGCTGGCCATGGCGTTGCTGCTGCCGCCGGTCACGGCCGGCGCCGAAGGGATCGAGGCCGAGATCCTCTATGTCACGCGGGACGAGGAGCCGCCTATCCCCTTTTCCTTCCTCGAGCCGGTGCCCGAGGGCGAGGGGGTGCAGGGCGCCCGCCTCGGCCTCGCCGACGACAATGCCAGCGGTCGCTTCACCGGCCAGAGCTTTCGCCTGACCGAGATCGTGGTGCCCCGCGACGCCACCCTCGGCGATACGCCGGGCCTTGCCGGGCGGCTTGCCGGCGGCGCGCGGCTGGTGGTTTCCGATCTGGGCCGGACCGACCTCGACGCCTTGCTGGCGCTGCCGGGCACGGCGGATGATGTGATCTTCAACGCCCGCGTGACCGACGACGACCTGCGCCGCGAGGCCTGCCGGGCCAATCTGTTCCACACCGCCCTGTCGCGGGCCATGCGGGCCGACGCGCTGGCGCAATATCTCGTGCTGATGGGCTGGAAGGACTGGTTCCTTGTCGTCGGTCCCTCGGCCGACGACAAGGCTTTCGCCGCCGCCGTCCGCGCCGCCGCCACCCGCTTCGGCGCGCGGATCGCCGAGGACAAGCCCTGGACCTATGAGGTCGGCAACCGCCGAACCGACAGCGGCGTGACCAATGCCCGCGAGGAGATCCGGCCGCTGACCAGGGTCGGCGACCATGATGTCCTGATCGTCGCCGACGAAGCGGATGATTTCGGCGAATATCTGCCCTATCGCACGGCCCTGGCGCGGCCCGTCGCCGGCACCCATGGCCTGGTGCCCCTGGGCTGGAGCCGGGCCAACGAGCAATGGGGCGCGACCCAGCTTCAGCGCCGTTTCGAGAAACAGGCGGGCCGGCCCATGACCGCGCGGGATTACGCCAGCTGGCTCGCCCTGCGCAGCATCGGCGAGGCGATGACCCGGGCCGGCGGCAATGATCCGGCGCTTCTGCGCGCCGCGCTGCTGGCGCCGGATTTCGGTGTCGCCGGCTTCAAGGGGGCACCGCTGTCGTTCCGCCGCTGGGACCGGCAGATGCGCCAGCCCGTGCTGCTGGCGACGACGCGCAGCCTCGTCGCCGTCGCCCCGGAGGACGGCTTCCTGCATCGGGTAACCCCCCTCGATACGCTGGGCGACGACGAGCCCGAAAGCGCCTGCGGCCAGCGCGGCTAGGGTCGTTTCCGGAAGGATTGAACCCTGGCACTCGTCGCCCTGGCGCAGGGCGGGGCCTTTTGGCGGCACGGGCGCCCCAAGATGCCGGCCTTCGCCGGCATGACGATGAGTGAAGAGGGCGCCTTATTCTAAAGTCCAAGGATGAATACAAAAGTATATTATACCGATGTCCCGCAATATTCGTTCGAATGTCTTAAGTGATAAGTATTATTTAAAATAATTCTCGTCCTGCCGATGCTTGCCGCCGCTGGCCGCCATCCCGCCTGAAAGGGGTGGTGGCGCAGGGCGACAGAAACACCGGAGGAACGTCATGTCGGGGATCAAGGGGATTGGGGCATTGCTGCTGGGCGGCGTCGCCCTGGGCTGCGTGCTGGCGGCGGGGCCGGCGAAGGCCGACGCGACCGAGGACTTGCTGCGCCAGCTGAAGGCCAAGGGCATCCTGAACCAGCAGGAATACAACAGCATCTTGGGACGCAAGCAGGCCGAAGACGCCGCCGCCACCAGGAAGCAGGAAGATGCGACGCAGGCGGCGGTCGCCGCCGCCAGGGCCGAAGCGGCCTCGGCCGGCGACGGGCTCTATGTCAAGGTGAAGGACCCGGCCAAGGGCATCGGCCTTCAGGTCGGCCCGGTCGACATCGCGCTGTCGGGCTCGGTCAATGCCTTCTATGTCGGCAGCGGCAAGGACGGCGGCAACCAGCCGGTCGCCCTCGGCGCGGTCGGCGGCACGCAGGACACCTCGTCGGTCCGCAACGGCCTGCTGCCCGGCTTCCTGAAGATCGACGTGACGACGACCGATGACGGCGTGACCTATGGCGGGCATTTCGGCCTCTATCCCGGGATCAACAGCGTTTCATACGTGAACGGGGCCAATTCGGCCGGCGCGCCGCAGGGCCTCGCCACCTCGGGCATCGATTTCCGCCAGGTCTATCTGACGGTCGCCTCCGACGCCTTCGGCGAATTCAAGGCCGGTCGCGACATCGGCCTGTTCGGCTCCGAAGCCATTCTCAGCGACATGCTGCTGCTCGGCGTCGGCGCGACCGGCGGTAACCAGGGGCCGTCGAACACCTCGCTCGGCCATATCGGCACGGGTTACATCTATACCGACTTCCAGCCCCAGATCACCTATACGACGCCGGACATGAACGGCTTCAAGGCGTCGCTCGGCATTTTTCAGCCGCTCGATACCGTGCCGGTGCTGGGACCGCGCCTGACCGGCCACGAGACCCCGGGTTTCCAGGGCAAGCTGACCTATGACTTCAAGTCGGGCGATTTCGGCGGCCGTCTCTTCGCCGGCGGCCTGGTGCAGGAGTTGAGCGCCAATGCCGACGCGGGCGAGCCGGCGGGGGCGGAGACCACGGCTTACGGCGCCGATGTCGGGGCGAAGTTGACCTTCGGCGACGCCGGCCTGCTGGCCTATTACTACGCCGGCAAGGGTATCGGCACCACGGGCCTGCTCTATGGCTCGGTCGCCGCCAATGGCGAGGCCCGCGATTCGCGGGGCTTCCTCCTCCAGGGCACCTATACGATCGGCAAATTCACCCTGGGCGGCAGCTATGGCGCTTCCTACCTCGACCTGGCCGATGGCGAGGCGCCCTCGATCCTCGTGGAAAGCAACACCTCGGCCGCGCTTCAGGCCCGCTATGCCCTGCGCAAATGGGTGACCGTGGTCGGCGAGTTCATCCACACGGAAGCCGAGGCCCATGACGGCAGCGACGCCACCGAGGATGTCTTCGCTCTCGGCACCATCATGTTCTTCTGATCGGCGCTTCCGGGGCGGGGCTTCGACCCTGTCCCGGCGGGCCGGCCGGCCGCATCCGGCATTGGCCTCACGATCCGGCGGGCGACCGGCGCCGGGCGGGCTTGCTCCCGCCCGGTGGCCGCCCTAGGATCGCCGAAACGGGAGGAAAAGGGGCCGGTTCATGTTGTCTGACGTGTATGTCCGCGCGTATCGACCTTTGGTCGTCGTCGCGGTGGCTTCGCTTGCGCTCGTTTCCTGCGGCCGGCCGCGCCTTGCCTATGACGTCGGGCCACCCTCGTCGATCGCGGGGCAGCCGTTGCTGGACAATCCGTCCGACAGTTGTCCGGCGGCCCAGTCCAATTGGGTGGCTCGCGCCGATACCAACAAGGATGGCGCCGTCGATCTGGGGGAGGCCAAGGCCGATGCCCGCCGTTTCTTCGCCATGGTCGATGCCGACAACAACGGCGTGGTGACCCCGTCCGAATTGACCGATTATCGGATCAAGACCTATCCGGCGGAATATCGCCGCTCGATCGCCACCCCGCTGCCCCCCACCGGGGCGCCGGTGAAGACGCCGGGCGGCACGGAATTGCCCGATCCCGAGAAGCGGCGCTATCTGCTGACGCCGGCGACGACGGATCTCGTGATGGCGGCGGATGCCGATCTCGATTTCCGGGTCACCCTCGATGAGGTCGTCGCCAAGATGACCGAGCGCGGGGCAAAGCTCGACGACAATGGCGACGGCAGGATTTCGGCCGGGGAAGCGGCGGCCTTCTGCGGCTGAGGCGCCTCAGGGCGCCTTGCGGCCGGTGATCATCGCCCGCACCAGGTTTTCCCGGTGCATCAGGCTGGCGAAGACGACGCCGAGCACATGAAGGATGATGCAGGCCAGCAGCAGATTGGCTGAAACCTCGTGGATTTCGCTCATGAGGTCGTCGCCGAAGAAGCGGTCGGTGACCGACAGCCAGCCGGTGATGCCGGTGACGGCGATCATCACGAGAAGGGCGACAACCATGACGCCGCCGGCCGGATTATGGCCGATATAGCGCCGGCCCCGGCCCCTGATCTCGTCGATGAGATAGGCGAGGGCGGTGAAGGGCGAGCGCACGAAACTGGTGAAACGGGCATGGCGCGGCCCGACCAGCCCCCAGATCAGGCGGAAGGCGATGAGACCGAGGGCGACATAGCCCGACCAGCGGTGCGTCAACTCGCCTTCTTCGGAAAACCAGGCGATCGCGATCGAGGCGACCAGCGACCAGTGGAACAGTCGCAGCAGAGGGTCCCAGACGCTGACGGTATCGGGGCGGGAAGCAGAAGACATGGCGATGCTTTCAGGGCAAGGGGCGGGCCCCGCACCCACCTGGAGGGGGCAGGGGTGGCGGATGCAGGGCCCTTCCGCGGCAATAGACAATCACTGGGGTCGATACGCCGCGGATATCAGACAGGTCAATAGGTCTTGGTCTTCACCGTCTCGCCGGTCCAGGGGCTGATGTACATCTCGACCTTCTTGCCGGCGGGATCGAGCCCCTTGATCTCGAAGCAGCCGTCTTCGGTGTCGAACTTCTTGATCTTGTAACCCTGGGCCTCGTACTGGGCCTTGACCTCATCGGCGGTCTTCTGCGGCCCGGTGCCGGTGCACAGGTCTTCGGCGGCGAAGGCCGTGCCGGCGGAAAGGGCGACCGCCGCGACGGCGAGAAGGCTCGACAGGTGACGCATGTTATGTTCCTCGTATTGTCTCACTGCGGCCGGGGGGGATGATGACCGGCTGCGAGGGGGACTATCACCCCGCTGGCTGACGGCTGCCTGACGGCTTTGGAGTTTTCGGCGCCATGCGCATTCTGCTGGTCGAGGATGACCGCGATCTCGGCCCTGTCGTCGCCGAAAACCTGCGCCGCGACGGTTTCGCCGTCGATCTGGCCGCCAGTCTCGCCGAGGCGCGGGAACTGGCCGAACTCGGCCGCTTCGATGTCGCCGTCCTCGATCGCCGGCTGCCCGATGGCGAGGGGTTGTCGCTCGTTTCCGCACTGCGGCGCCTGCAGCCGGGCCTGCCGGTTCTCGCCCTGACCGCGCGGGATGCCACGGAAGACCGGATCGAGGGGCTGAACGCCGGGGCGGACGATTATCTGGGCAAGCCCTTCGCCCATGGCGAACTGGTCGCCCGGTTGCGGGCCTTGCTGCGTCGGCCGCGCCATGTCCTGTCGCCCGTGCTCGCCCTCGGCCCGCTCGCGCTCGATACGGCGGAGCGGCGGGCGAGCATCGAGGGGCGGCCGCTCAATCTCGCGCGGCGCGAGACGACGCTGCTCGAGATCCTGATGCGGAAGGCCGGGCGAGTCGTCCAGAAGGAGGCGGTGATCGAGGCGCTTTACGGTCTCGACGACGCGGTGGAGCCCAACGCGCTGGAAGCCTCGGTCTCGCGCCTGCGCCGGCACCTGGTCGAATCGGCCTCCGGTGTCGAACTGGTGACGGTGCGGGGTGTCGGCTATGTGCTGCGGGCGGTGACCTGATGGGCCGCAGTCTCGCGGGGGCGATCGCCCGCGCCCTGGTGGCCGCCAATCTCATTGCCCTCGTCGGCATCACGATCGGCTTTGCCATCTCCGGACTCGCCGACCGGCGGAACCGTTTCCAGGATGGCGTCGACGAGGTCGCCTCGGTGATCGAGGATGCGATCGGCCGGGACGCGCAAGGCCGGTTGAGCATGAATTTCGACGACCCCGACTGGCGGGCGGTAATGGCCAAGCACGAGGATATCCTGTTCCTCGTGCTCGATCCCCAGAGCGGCGAGGAGGTTGGCAATGACGGCGGCGCCCTGCACCGTGCCATCGGCGACCGATGGCTGCGGGAATGGCGGCGCAGCATCTTCAGCCTGAGCCTGCCGGGCCAGGCCGCGCTTCAGGGCACGGCCATGACCATCTCGCTCGACGAGACGCCGCTGCGCCTTGCCGTCGCCTATGACGAAAACGACTGGCAGGGCATCAGGTCCTGGGTGGGCAATGAATTCGCCAAGGAAATCGCGCCGACGGCGGTGCCCGCCCTGCTGATCTCGCTGGTTGTCGCCCTGCTGGCCGTGCGGCGGGTGATGCGGCCTGTCGCCGATGTCGCCGCGCGCCTGTCCCGGCTCGATCCGACCCGGGGCGACGCCCGTCTCGACGCCTTGTCCCTGCCGGCTGAAATCGCCCCGCTCGTTGGCGCGGTCAACGATTCCTTCGACCGGGTGGCCGCCGCGTTCGAGCATGAACGGCGTTTCCTGTCCGATGCGGCCCATGAACTGAAGACACCGATCGCCGTGTTGCGCGCCCGGATCGACGGCCTGTCCGACCGCGCCATCGCCGAGCGCCTGACCGCCGATGTCGACCGGCTGGGCAAGATCGTCGATCGCCTGCTGACCTCGGCCCGGATCGAGCAGGGACGGGCGGCGATGAAGCCGCTCGACCTCGGCGCCCTCGGCAGGACCGTGGTCGCTGAATATGCCCCGCTCGCGCTGGCGAAATCCTGCGAGATCGAATGGCAGGCGGAGGACACCCCCCTGCCCCTGATGGGTGATGCCGAATTGCTGGCCGAGGCCCTGCGCAATCTGGTCGGCAATGCCTTGCGCTTCTCGCCTGAAGGCGGCCTGATCGAGGTCGCCGCGGCCTTCCGGGACGCTGGCCGGCAGATCGTGGTCGAGGTCCGGGACCGTGGCCCCGGGTTGCCTCCAGGCAGCGCCGACCGGATCTTCACGCCCTTCGTTTCCTCGGCGCCCAGCGGCTCCGGCCATGCCGGGCTTGGCCTCGCCATCGTCGCCGCCGTCGCGCGGCGACACGAGGGCCGCGCCGAGGCGGAAGACCGGCCGGGGGGTGGTGCGATCTTCCGCCTGGTGATGCCGGCGATGCTCAGTCCCGCGGCCGGCACCTGAAGGCGGCGCCCGGGTCCATGTAGTGGCCCGTCACCGTCGCCCGGTCGAGGCCGATATCCTTCAGCAGGCGAGGCTCGGCGGAAAGCAGAAAGGCCATCGCCCGGCGATGCTCGCGCCGTTCCCGATAGTGCCTGAACCCCGCCGCGATCCGGGACCAGAGGTTTACGCCCCGGCTTTCCGCCGTGCCCGCCATGATGTGAATGTGATTGGTCATCATCGTGCTCCGCGTTCGTTCCATGGCCAAGGAATGCGCCATTTCTGGCACTTCGACAAAGGAGAAGCCTTGAGCTAACATGTGAATGAAATTGACATGTGAGGGGCCATGGACCGACTGCCGCTGAATGCCCTGCGCGCTTTCGAGGCGGCGGCCCGTCACCTCTCGCTCAGCCGCGCGGCCGAGGAATTGCACCTGACCCATGGCGCCATCAGCCATCAGGTGAAGGCACTGGAAGCCGTGTTGGGCACCGCCCTGTTCCAGCGCCAGGGCCGGGGCGTCGGCCTGACCGAGCCGGGCCAGCATCTGGCCGAAGCGCTTTCCGCCAGTTTTCTGCGCATCAACGAGGCGATGCAGGCGGTGCGCCGACAGGGCAATTCCACCCTGACCATATCCGTGCTCACCTCTTTCGCCGCGCGCTGGCTGGTGCCCCGGCTGGAGCGCTTCCACGAGGCACATCCCGAGGTCGTCCTGAACATGCGGACCGGCAAGGGGTTGGTGGACCTCCGGCGCGACGGTGTCGACATGGGCGTGCGCGTCGGCAAGGGGAATTACCCCGGCCTCGATACCCGTTTCCTGATGAGCGAGACGCTTTATGTCGTCGCCTCGCCCCGGTTGGCGGGCGGCCTGCCGACGACGCTGGAAGACCTGCGCCGCTACACGCTGCTGCGCGATTCCTTCGACGACTGGGCGATCTGGTGCCGGGCGGCGGGGATCGATGTGAAGGGATTGAGGTTCGGCACCGCGATCGAGGACTCGTCGGTCCTCCTTGAAGCCGCGGCGAACGGCGGGGGCATCGCCCTCGCCCGCAGCGTGCTGGCCGCCGACGATCTCGCCAGCGGCCGGCTGGTGCGCCTGTTCGACGTCGAGGTGCCGAACATTTTTTCCTACTGGACCGTCACCCTGCCCGAGCGCCAGGACGAAGCCGCCATCGCGAAATTCCGCGCCTGGCTGGAAGCCGAGGTCGCGGCCTTCACCGGCAGGGTGCCGGTCTGAACCGAAAAAAACGCCCCCGCTTTCGTCACCCCGGCGAAGGCCGGGGTCTTGGGCCGGCTGGGGCGCCTCCCTGTCACAAGGTCCCGGCCTGCGCCGGGACGACGAGGCGAAAAGGGGCTTACTTCGCGGCGACGACCTGGATTTCGACCGTGTACTGCGGCGCGGCCAGCTTGGCTTCGATGGTGGCGCGGGCCGGGGTCTGGCCCGGGACCGCCCAGGATTCCCAGACCTTGTTCATCTCGCCGAAGGTGGCGATGTCGGCGAGATAGATATTGGCCGACAGGATGCGGGTCTTGTCGGTGCCGGCGCGGGCCAGCAGCGCGTCGATCTGCGCCAGGATTTCGGTGGTCTGTTCCGTCACCGACTGGCCGGCCTTGGTTTCCGCCACCTGACCGGCGAGGAAGACGAGGTTGCCGAAGGCGACGCCCTGCGACATGCGGGGGCCGGGATCGAGGCGGGTAATCGACATGATGCTTCATCCTTGGAATAAGGGCCGAGGCTGGGGTTGTGCCGTGCCCGCGCGGTCTTGTCCAGTGGCCGGCCTGTGCCAATATGCGAGAGACGAAAAGAAACAACGATCGGGGAGGAACGATCATGGCCGATGGTACCCTGGTGCCCGCCGGCATCTCCCTCGACGACAAATACCGCCGTCACGAGGGCCGGATCTATCTGAACGGGATGCAGGCGCTGGTGCGCCTCGCCCTCGAACAGCACCGCCGTGATACCGAGGCCGGGCTGAACACCGCGGGCTTCATCTCGGGCTATCGCGGCTCGCCGCTCGGCGGTTTCGATCAGGAACTCGCCCGCAACAAGGTGCTGCTCGAGGCCGAGAACATCCGCTTCCAGCCCGGCGTGAACGAGGATCTGGCGGCGACCGCCCTCTGGGGCACCCAGCAGGTCGCGCTGGGCAAGACCCCGCTGTTCGACGGCGTCTTCGGTTTCTGGTACGGCAAGGGTCCGGGTGTCGACCGCACGGGCGATGTCTTCAAGCACGCCAATCTGGCCGGCACGGCGCCCCTCGGCGGCGTCCTCGCCATCGCCGGCGACGACCACACCTGCAAATCCTCGACGACGGCGCATCAGACCGAATATGCCTTCGTCGATGCCATGATCCCGGTGCTGGTGCCGTCCAATCTCGCCGAGGTGATCGACTTCGGCCTCGCCGGCATCGCCCTGTCGCGTTTCGCCGGCACCTGGGCGGCGCTGAAGCTGGTTTCGGAAATCGCCGATACCTCGGCGACCCTTCCCGCCGTCTCGGCCTATCCATCTTTCGCCCGGCCCGCCGATTTCACCCCGCCGGACGAGGGGCTGCATATCCGCTGGCCCGATACGGCGCAGGCGCAGGAAGCACGGCTGCATCTGCACAAGCTGCCCGCCGTTCTCGCCTTCGCCCGGGCCAACCCGCTGAACCGCGTGGTGGAGCGGCCGGCGCGGGCGCGGCTGGGCATCGTCACCGCCGGCAAGGCTTATGGCGATCTGATGCAGGCGTTCGATCTGCTCGGCCTCGACAGGTCAGCGCGGGCGCGGCTTGGCATCGCCATCTACAAGATCGGCCTCGTCTGGCCGCTGGAGCCGGAGGGGCTTTCCGCTTTCGCCGGGGGGCTGGAGGAAATCCTCGTCGTCGAGGAAAAGCGCCCGCTGATCGAGGATCAGGTGAAGGCCCTGCTCTACAATCGGCAGGGGCCGCGCATCACCGGCAAGCGGGATGCGGCGGGCCATCACCTCCTCAAGTCCCACGACGAACTCTCGCCCATCGAGATCGCCGATGCCGTCGCCCGAAGGCTCAACGCCCTGACCGGCGACGAAGCCCTGGAAGACCGGCGCCGCCGCCTGACCGGGGCCAATGCGCCCGAGCCGCCGCCGGCCAGGCGCACGCCCTATTTCTGTTCCGGCTGCCCCCACAACACTTCGACCAAGGTGCCCGAGGGCAGCCTCGCCCATGCCGGTATCGGCTGCCATTACATGGCGACCTGGATGGACCGCTCCACCGAGACCTTCACCCATATGGGCGGGGAAGGGGCGAACTGGATCGGCCAGGCGCCTTTCGTCGCGACGAAGCACATCTTCCAGAACCTCGGCGACGGCACCTATTTCCATTCGGGCCTGCTCGCCCTTCGCGCCGCCGTCGCGGCCAAGGTGCCGGTCACCTACAAGATCCTCTACAACGACGCCGTCGCCATGACCGGCGGCCAGCACCACGACGGGCCGCTGACCCCCGCGATCATCGCGGCGCAGGTGCGGGCGGAAGGTGTTACGCGCATCGCCCTCGTCGCCGAGGATATCGCCCGTCACAGACCCGCCGACTTCCCGCCCGGCACCAGCTTCCACGGCCGCGACGATCTCGATGCCGTCCAGCGCGAGCTGCGCGACATCCCGGGCGTTACCGTCATCATCTATGATCAGGCCTGCGCCGCCGAGAAGCGCCGCCGCCGGAAACGCGGGCTGCTGGCCGATCCCTCGCGCCGCGTCGTCATCAACGAGGCGGTGTGTGAGGGCTGCGGCGATTGCGGCGTGCAGTCCAACTGCCTGTCCATCGTGCCGGTGGAAACCGAATTCGGCCGCAAGCGCCAGATCGACCAGTCGTCCTGCAACAAGGATTACTCCTGCCTCAAGGGCTTCTGCCCCAGTTTCGTCACCGTCGATGGCGCCGCGCTGAAAAAACCGCATCCGAAGGGCGGCGACGCGCCCGATCCCGCCGGTCTGCCGGAGCCCGCCCTCGCGCCCCTGCCGTGGTCGATCCTCGCCCTCGGCATCGGCGGCACGGGCATTGTCACCCTGGGCGCGCTGATCGCCATGGCCGCCCATGTCGAGGGCAAGGAAGCCAGCGTCCTCGACCAGACCGGCCTTGCCCAGAAGGGCGGGGGCGTCACCAGTCACATCCGGATCGGTGCCACGGGCGAAGCGCCGCCCGCGCCGCGCATTCCCGCCCTTGGCGCCGATCTCGTGCTGGCGGCCGATGCCGTGGTCGCCGCCGGCACCGACGCCCGCCTGCGTCTTCGCCTCGACCATACGTCCGCCCTCGTCAACAGCCATGTCGGCAGCATCGCCGAATTCACCCATGACGCCGAAGCGCGCCTGCCCATGCCCCTGCTGATCGACCTGATCCGCCAGGGTTGCGGTACCGGCGAGGTGACCGCGCTCGACGCCACCCATCTGGCGACGGCGCTGACCGGCGATGCGCTGGCGACCAATATCTTCCTGCTCGGCATCGCCAGCCAGCGTGGCCTGCTTCCCGTGGCGCCGGCCTCGGTCGAAGCGGCGATCGCGCTCAATCGGACGGCCGCGCGTGACAATCTGAACGCCTTCCGCTGGGGCCGGGCCTGGGCCCATGACGCGGCGGCGGTCGAGACGGCGGCGACGGCGACCGAAGGCAAGGCCAGCCCGCCGCACCACCGCCGCTCCGCCAGTCTGGACGAGATGGTGGCACGGCGCATCGAGACGCTCACCCTTTACCAGAACGCGGGTTACGCCGCACGTTACCAGGATGCCGTCGCGCGCCTTCGCGCCACCGAACAGCGGGTGGTGCCCGGCAGCGAGGATCTGGCGCGGGCGGCGGCGGATGGGCTGTTCCGCCTGATGGCCTATAAGGACGAATATGAAGTCGCCCGGCTGCAGGCCGATCCCGCCTTCCGCCAGCAGCTGGACGCGATGTTCGAGCCGGGCGCCCGGCCGAGCCTGCATCTCAGCCCGCCGCTGCTGGCAAGGATGGACCCCGCGACCGGGCGCCCGGCCAAACATGTCCTCGGGCCGTGGATCTTCACCTTCCTCGGGCTGCTGCGGCGGCTCAAGGTCTTGCGTGGCACCGCGCTCGACCCCTTCGGCCGGACCGTGGAGCGGCGGGCGGAACGCCGCCTTCGCGACGAGGCGTTGGCCCTTGTCGACGAGATCGCGCGGGACCTGTCGCGGGACAATCACGCCACCGCCATCGCCCTGATGGCGCTGCCCGCGCGCATCCGCGGCTTCGGCCCCGTGAAGATGCGGGCGATCGGGGAAGCGGATGCCACCCGCGCCCGCCTCCTCGCCGACTTCCGCCGGGTGCCACCCAAGGGCATGGCACGGGCGGCGGAGTAACCGGGAAAGATCCGGCCTTCCCACCTCACCCCGGCCCTCTCCCCCCAGGGGGCGGAGAGGGAGATGAAGGTGGCCCCCTCTCCGCCCTTCAGAGGACGGTGGTGTGGTGGGGTTTCCGGTGATCATAGGGCGGCGGAGTAACCGGGGAAGACCCGGCCTTCCCACCTCACCCCGGCCCTCTCCTCCCAGG
>JAOZVS010000056.1 GCA_025869435.1 Zavarzinia sp. | reverse complement strand
CGGCCTTGTTGGCGCCCAGTTGCCCCGAAAATTCGGGCTGCAGCATGTTGTAGGTCCCGGCCGAGCCGCAGCAGAGGTGCGGATCGACAGGCTCGCGCAGGGTGAAGCCGGCCCGGACCAGCAGGCGTTTCGGCGCCGTCACCCGCTGGCCATGGCGCAGCGAACAGGCATCGTGATAGGCGACGGCACGTCCGGCCGCGACCCCGGTCGCCGCCAGTTCCACCCCGTCCAGCACTTCGCTGACATCGCGGGCGAGGCCGGCGAGATGGGCGGCGGCGGGGCCCCGCGCCGGATCGTCCTTCAGCAGGTGGCCGTAATCCTTCAGCGTGGTGCCGCAGCCGCTGGCGGTGACGATCACCGCGTCGAGCGTGTCGATCTGTCCGGCCAGGGCATCGACGACGGCCGCGGCCATGGCCTTCGCCTTGGCGTCTTTCCCCATGTGCAGCGGCAGGGCACCGCAGCAGCCCGCCTCGGGCACCAGAACCTCGATGCCGTGCCGGGTCAGCAGGCGGACCGCCGCGGCATCGACACTGGGGCGCAGCACGGGCTGGATGCAGCCCGTCAGCAGGGCGACACGCAGGCGCCGGGGACCTTGCGCTTCATGATGCTGGCCGGGCCTGATCACGGTCGGTGGCGGCAGCCGCCCCGGCACCATGGTGCCCAGCGCGCCCAGTCGGCCCGGCAGGCGCCGGACCAGGGGGCCGAACAGCCAGCCCGCCAACAGGGCGAGGCGAAACCGCCGCCGCCCCGGCAGGGCGAGGGCGAGCATGTCGCGGATCAGCCGGTCGAGCAGCCCGCGCGGCGCCGTCGCCTCGACGTGGGCCTTGCCATGTTCCACCAGCCGGCCGTAGTCGACACCGGACGGGCAGGTCGTCATGCAGTTGAGACAGCCGAGACAGCGGTCGAGATGATCGCGCACCGTCTCGTCCGCCGGACGATCGGCCTCGAACATTTCCTTCATCAGGTAGATGCGGCCGCGTGGCCCATCCAGCTCGTCGCCGGTCAGCAGATAGGTCGGGCAGGTCGCGGTGCAGAAGCCGCAATGCACGCATTTGCGCAGGATCTCGTCGATCTCGGCGATCGCGGGATCGGCCAGGCGCTCGGGCGAGAAACTGGTGCGCATCAGCCCTGCCCCAGGATGCCGGGATTAAGTATGCCGGCCGGATCGAAGGCGGCGCGGATGCGGGCCTCGAGCGCGGCAAGACCCGCCGGCTGCGGCTCGAAGGCCGGGACCAGCGCCTTCACGGCGGCTGGGGCGCGAACCAGGGTGGAATGGCCGCCTAGCGACTGAACCTTGCGGCGGATCGTCTCCGCGCCCGCGTCGGCCAAGGGCGGCACCGCCAGCCACAGGCGTCCGCCCGCCCAATCGGCGAACCAGCGCAGCCCCGGGATCGCCGCGCCGAGATCGGTGGCCAGGGCGCAGCCGGCGGCCGGCGGCACCGACAGGCGCCACAACGCCCGCGCACCATCGGGCAGCAGGCCGGCGATATCGCGGATGGCGGCCCAGGTCTCGTCCGAATCCGGCCCGTCGATCGCCTCGACCGGGGCGATGTCGCCGACCAGCGCCTGCAGGTCCGCCAGACGCTCGTCGAGGGCGCTGGCCGGCCCGTCGAAACGCACCAGGACCGCCGAGGCCGCCAGCGGATGGCGTGTCCGCACCGCGACATCCGCCGGCAGATAGGCGATGGCGAGCGGCTCCAGCGCCGAGCCCGCGATCCGCTGCATCAGGCCCCCGGCCGCCTTCGCGTCGAGGTCGAGCAAGGCCGCCGTCACCGTGGCCGGCGCCCGGCCGGCCACGCGAAGCGTCACCTTGGTCATGGCGGCCAGCGTGCCGAAGGATCCGGCCATCAGCTTGGGCAGGTCGTAGCCCGTTACATTCTTCACCACCCGGCCGCCCGCCTTGAAGATCTCGCCCCGGCCGGTCACCGCCTCGACCCCCAGCAGGTGATCGCGGGCGGCGCCCGCCCTTGGCCGCGCCGGACCGGACAGATTGGCGGCGATGGCGCCGCCCACGGTGCCGAGGCCCGGCGCCTCGCCGAACACGGGGCCGATGTCGGGCGGATCGAAGGCGAGGCGCTGGCCTTCCTCGGCCAATGCCGCCTGCACCGTGGCGAGCGGTGTCGCCGGGCCGAGGGTAATCACCTGTTCCGCCGGCTCGTAACGCTCGATGCCGGCGAAGGCGGAGAGGTCGAGCACGGCATCGGCCGTGACCGGATGACCGAAACCCGCCTTGGTGCCGCCGCCGACGAGATGCAAGCGCGTGCCCGCGGCATGGGCCTGTTCGATGACGCCGGCCAGACGCTCGGCGGAGGTCGGTTGGAAACGCTCCATCGTCAGAACCTCGGCAATTCGGGAAAGCGCAGCTTGCCACCTGAGACATGCAGGCGGCCCAGCTCGGCGCAGCGGTGAAGAACGGGAAAGACCTTGCCCGGGTTCAGCAGCCCGGTGGGATCGAAGGCGCATTTCAGGCGCTGCTGCACGGCAAGATCGGTCTCGTCGAACATTTCGCCCATCAGGTCGCGTTTCTCGATGCCGACGCCATGTTCGCCCGTCAGCACGCCGCCGGCGGCGACACAGGCGCGCAGGATGTCGGCGCCGAAGGCTTCCGCCTTGTCGAGGTCGCCCGGGATATTGGCGTCGTAAAGGATCAGCGGATGCAGATTGCCGTCGCCCGCGTGAAAGACATTGGCGCAGCGAAGGCCATAATGGGCCGACAGGGCGGCGATCTTCGTCAGGATTTCCGGCAGGCGCGACCGGGGAATGGTGCCATCCATGCACAGGTAATCGGGCGAGATGCGGCCGACGGCGGGAAAGGCCGCCTTCCGCCCGGCCCAGAAGCCGAGGCGTTCGGCATCATCGACGGTGCGGCGCAGGGTCTTCGCCCCGGCGGCACTCAACAATTCGCCGACATGATCCATCTGCGCGCCGATCTCGCCCGCCGGCCCGTCAAGCTCGACGATCAGCAGGGCGGCGGCATCCCGTGGATAGCCGGGATGGCAGAAGTCCTCCGCCGCGTTGATGGCGAGATTGTCCATCATCTCGATCCCGCCGGGCACGATGCCGGCGCCGATAATGGCGCCGACCGCCGTCCCCGCCGCCTCGACCGTATCGAATCCCGCCAGCAGGGCGCAGATCGCCTGCGGCTTCGGCGTCAGCCGCACGATGACCTCGGTGACGACGCCGAGCAGGCCTTCGGAGCCGGTGATGACGCCGAGCAGGTCGTAACCCGGCCCGTCCAGCGCCTTGCCGCCGAGGCGGATCACGGTGCCGTCGATCAGCACCATCTCGAGGCCGAGGAGATTATGGGTGGTCAGGCCGTATTTCAGGCAATGCACGCCGCCCGAATTCTCGGCGACATTGCCGCCGATCGTGCAGGCGATCTGGCTCGACGGATCGGGGGCATAGAAAAAGCCATCCGCCTCCACCGCCCTGGTCAGGGCGAGATTGGTGACGCCGGGCTGCGCCGTCAGGCAGCGATTGGCCAGATCGATGTCGAGAATGCGGTTGAAGCGGGCGAGGCTGAGCACGATGCCGTCCTCGAGCGGCAGCGCCCCGCCGGACAGCGAGGTTCCGGCCCCCCGGGGCACGACCTTGACCTTCCGCTGGTGGCAGAGCGCGAGCACGGCGGAGACTTCCGCCGTCGTTCGCGGCAGGACGACCGCCAGCGGCCGCTGGACATAGGCGGTGAGCGCATCGCATTCATAGGGCGCGAGGGCGGATTCGGCCGAGATCACGGCATCGGGCGGCAGGATCCGCCCAAGTTCGGCGACGAGCCCGGCCCGCCCCGCGAGAACGGCCTTGTCGGCCGCCGGCATGATCAGACCCATCGTTCACCTCCCGGCACAGGATGGCAGGTCGCCGCGCTGTTGCAAGTCTGCGACGCCCGCCGTGGCAGGGCACGATTATCGTCAATATGGAGTTAATTACAGAGGAAACCGGCGGGAATCTATGCAGCTATACGCTGAAACGCCCGCCGAAGGATTCCCTTTGTCCGCTGGACCCCGCTTACGGCCCCTGCCGGGCCGCCTTCGTTCCACCCTGTCGGGGTTGGGCCTGGTGGCGCTCGGCCTGACGGTCGGCGGGCCGGCGCGGGCGGAAACGCTGGTCGTGGCGGGGGTGCCTCTCGAATTGTCGGCGCCGCCGGGCTTTTGCCGCCTGTCGCCCGAGTCCCCGGCCGAGGCCGGCCTCGTCGACTGGCTGGCCCGGGCCGAGGTGGACAGTCTGCGTCCCGTGCTGGCCTTCGCCGATTGCCAGGAACTGGAAGACTGGCGCGCCGGCCGCCGGCAGGCCATGGCCACCCTGGGACAGATCGGCGGGCGCGTCGTCACGGGCGAGGTTCAGCGGGTGGACAGCCCC
This sequence comes from Zavarzinia sp., assembly GCA_025869435.1. Taxonomy (GTDB): domain Bacteria; phylum Pseudomonadota; class Alphaproteobacteria; order Zavarziniales; family Zavarziniaceae; genus Zavarzinia. The sequence continues at coordinate 8,741 of JAOZVS010000056.1, read as the reverse complement.
CCCCTGTTCTTCCGCGACCTGCGCGGCCGCCTGCCCCGGCGCTCCGCCACCGAGGCGGTGACCCGTCCCGGGGATGATGCCCTGCTTATCGAAGGCGCGGGCTTCGTGGTTCATGGCGGCCTTGTCGATCGCGACCGCTATCCCGCCCTTCATGTTGGCGCGACCACGGTCATCGGTGGCGCCGTGGTCGAGATCAGCCTTTATCTGCCGGGCGGCCCGGGTGGAAGCGGCAATGCCGGACGCCTGTCGGACGGGGCCGGCCGCCTCGCGCAGGGCGCCGCCGAAATGCTGGCGGTGAATGATATTTTCGACGAGGCGGAAAAGCCGGCGAATTACAATCAGGCCGGCAGCCTCAATCAGTTGACCGCCGTCATCGCCGGCCTCGGCCTGATTTCACTGCTGGGCATCCGCTCGCTCTGGCTCCTGTTGCGGGCACCGCGCCGTCAGGCCTGACAGCGCGCCCCGCCTTCAGGCATGGCCGCACATCAGGCCATGCAGGGGCTTTTCGGCCCCCTTGCCCTGCCCCGCCCGCTTCCATACCTGTTCATGGAAGAAGAAGACCACGGTGTTCACCGCGGGCTCGATCAGGGCGACGCCGGTGGCGATCTGGATCGAGCCGGTGAAGGCATAGGTCACGGCGAAGCCCACACCGAAGTGCAGCATCGCGAAGGTCGCCGTCTTCACCAGATCCCGGGCCATGGCTGATCCCTTTCATCGTCCAAACCGCCGTATTGCGAATTATTATCAATAAATACTCGGCCGCGCAAGACCGGTCTTGCGATCGATTCTCAAATTGGTGATGGCGTGAGGCCGGAATGGCGAGGACAACGAAAAGGGGCGCCGCCACGATGACAGCGCCCCCGAAAGGACAGCCCCGGAACGGAGACGGTCAGTTGTCGCTGGCGAGATGACCGAAGAGATCGTATTCGCCCGCCTCGTCGATGGTCACGCGGACGATCTCGCCGGGGCGCAGGCGCCGGGTCGGCTCCTCGATGATGACATTGCCGTCGATTTCCGGCGCATCGGCATGGGAGCGGCAGAGCGCGCCATCCTCGGGATCGATCTCGTCGACGATCACCTCGAGGGTGCGGCCGACCTTGGCGTCGAGCTTCGCCACGGAAATTTCCTGCTGGACTGCCATGAAGCGGTTCCAGCGTTCTTCCTTCACCGCTTCGGGGACGGCATCCGGCAGGTCGTTGGCCGGCGCGCCATCCACCGCCTCGTAACGGAAGCAGCCGACGCGGTCGAGCTGGGCTTCCTTCAGCCAGTCCAGGAGGAGGGTGAAATCTTCCTCGGTCTCGCCGGGGAAACCGACGATGAAGGTCGAGCGGATGGCGATGTCGGGCACGTCGCGGCGCCAGGCGGCGAGGCGCTGCAGCACCTTTTCCTGATTGCCCGGCCGGCGCATGGCCTTCAGCACCTTGGGCGAGGCGTGCTGGAACGGAATATCGAGATAGGGCAGCACCTTGCCCTCGGCCATCAGCGGGATGACGTCGTCGACATGGGGGTAGGGATAGACATAGTGCAGCCGGACCCAGGCGCCGAGTTCGCCCAGCGCCCCGGCGAGGTCGGTCATATGCGCCCGCCGCTCGCGACCACGCCATTCCGCGCCCTTGTGGCGCAGGTCGACGCCGTAAGCCGAGGTGTCCTGGCTGATCACCAGAAGCTCGCGCACGCCGCCGTTCACCAGATTCTCGGCCTCGCGCAGCACCTCGTCGATCGGGCGGGAGACGAGATCGCCGCGCAAATGCGGGATAATGCAGAAGGAGCAGCGGTGATTGCAGCCTTCCGAAATCTTCAAGTAAGCGTAATGGCGCGGCGTCAGCTTGATCCCGGCCGCCGGCACGAGATCGAGGAACGGGTCGTGGCTCGGCGCCACCACCTGATGCACCGCCGCCATCACCTGTTCGTAGCGGTGCGGCCCGGTGACGGCGAGAACGCTGGGATATTGTTCGAGAATGAGATCCGGCGTCGCGCCGAGGCAGCCGGTGACGATCACCTTGCCGTTCTCGTTCAGGGCCTCGCCGATCGCCTCCAGCGATTCCGCCCGCGCGCTGTCGAGGAAGCCGCAGGTGTTCACGACGACGACATCCGCCCCGGCGTAATCGGGGCTGATTTCATACCCCTCGGCCTTCAGCTGGGTCAGGATGCGTTCGGAATCGACCAGGGCCTTGGGACAGCCCAGGGAAACGAGACCGACTTTCGGGCCGACCCGGGACGCAGGTGTCGGGGGCGCGGCGACGGATTTGGACATTGATTTTCTCGGGATACGGATCTGACTGCCTTTATGGGTGCTTGGCGCCGGTTCCGCAAGGGGCCGGCCGTCAGGCGGCCTCCACCCGATAGGAGAAGGCAAGCCTGTCCCCCGGCGCCACTAGGAACACGCCGGGCTTGTCGGCGAAGTCGCCATCAAAGCCGACCGGGCTGGCGAAGCCGGCCCAGGGCTCGATGCAGAGCCAGCCGGCCCCCGGCTTCATCCACAGACCGAGCTGGCCGAAACCCGTCCAGGAAAAGCGGATCGCCCGCCCCGGCCCGCCATAGACCAGCCCCCGGCTGGCCGGCGCGTCGAGGATCAGGGCATCGTCGACGAAGAGACCATCCGCCAGATCGAGGCGCCGGCCCCGGATCGGCGTTTCGTGCAGGACAGGCGACAGCAGCCCGCCCTCCAACCGCCGGACGGGCGCCGGCTCGGCCGCGTCGAACAGAAGATGATGCGCCGTCTTGTCCGCCCCGGGATCGAGCGGCCACAGGAAAGCGGGATGGGCACCGACCGAAGCCGGCAGGACCACGTTCCCCGGGTTGCCGACCTCATAGATAACGCTCAGCCCCGCCGGATCGATCCGGTAGACGAGATCGAGGGTGAAGGCGAAAGGATAGCGCGCCCTTGTTTCATCGTCGTCGCTCAGACGTAGACGGCAATGATCGGCGCCCGCCTCGATCAGCGTGAAATCCCGGTCACGGGCGAAACCGTGCTGGCCGAGGCTGTACTCCCGCCCGCCGTGGCGCAGGCGGTCGCCGGCCAGCTTGCCGACGATGGGGAACAGGTTCGGGGCATGGCGGCGCCAGGGATCCGTCGCCGGCCACAGGATATCGCCCCAGCCCTGATGCGAGAGGGCGCAAAGCTCGGCGCCGAAGCGCAGGATGCGGGCCGACCAGGGGCCGGCGGCAATGTCGATCGTCTCGGTCATGACCGCCTTTCGTCATGTCTCGTCATGCCGGCGAAATCCGGGACAAGGATGTCCGCATTCATAAGCCGGCCCTTGCGTCGAAGAAAGGGGGCAAGGGGTGTTGGCAGGCGGGAAGCCGCCTTCTATAAGCGGTGCATGTCCGCCAGCCCCGCCGATCCTGCCCATGTCCTTCGCGATGTCTTCGGTTTCGATGCCTTCCGGGGCCGGCAGGCGGAAATCGTCGCCCATGTGGTGGCGGGGGGCGATTGTCTCGTCGTCATGCCCACGGGCGGCGGCAAGTCGCTGTGCTATCAGGTGCCGGCCCTGTGCCGACCGGGTGTCGGCATCGTCGTCTCGCCCCTGATCGCCCTGATGCAGGACCAGGTCGAGGCCCTGCGCCAGGTCGGGGTACGCGCCGCCGCGCTCAATTCCTCGCTTGATGCCGGCGAGGCCCGCCAGGTCGAGCGGGCGCTGCGGGCGGGCGAGCTCGATCTTCTCTATGTCGCGCCTGAGCGGTTGCTGACCGATCGTTTCCTAGACCTGCTCGACGAATCGCCGCTGGCGCTCTTCGCCATCGACGAGGCGCATTGCGTCTCGCAATGGGGCCATGATTTCCGGCCGGAATATCTGCAGCTCGAAGTGCTGCATCGGCGCTATCCGTCGGTGCCCCGCATCGCCCTGACCGCGACCGCCGACGGGCCGACCCGGCGCGACATCGCCGCTCGCCTCGGCATCGAGGACGCGCCGCTGTTCCTCGCCGGCTTCGACCGGCCCAATATCCGCTACACGGTGACGCCCAAGCTCGAGCCCCGGGTCGCCCTGAAACGCTTCCTCGACACCCGCAAGGGCGAGGCCGGCATCATCTACTGCATGAGCCGGGCGAAGGTCGAGACCATGGCCGAATGGTGCCAGGCCCAGGGCTTTCCCGCCCTGCCCTATCACGCCGGCCTCGACCGGGCGGTGCGGGCGAAGAACCACGACCGCTTCCTGAAGGAGGACGGCGTGATCATGGTCGCGACCATCGCCTTCGGCATGGGCATCGACAAGCCCGACGTCCGCTTCGTCGTCCATCTCGACCTGCCGAAGACGATCGAGGCTTACTATCAGGAAACCGGCCGCGCCGGGCGCGACGGCCTGCCGTCGGAAGCCCTGCTGTTCTATGGCATCGAGGATGTCGCGCGGCTGCGCCAGTTGATGGCCGGCTCCGACGCGGGCGAGGATCACAAGCGGGTGGAGCGCAGCAAGCTCGAAGCCCTGCTCGGCTTCTGTGAGACCGCCCATTGCCGCCGCCAGGTCCTGCTGTCCTATTTCGGCGAGACCGACACGAAACCCTGCGGCAATTGCGATACCTGCCTGTCGCCGGTGAAGACCCGCGACGGCACGGAAGATGCGCAGAAGGTTCTGTCCTGCCTCTACCGCACCGGCCAGCGCTTCGGCGCCATCCATGTCATCGACGTGCTGATGGGCCATGAGACCGAGAAGGTCAAAAGCCAGGGCCATCACGAGATCAAGACTTTCGGCGCCGGCAAGGACAAGCCCGCCCCCCATTGGCGCAGCGTGATCCGCCAGTTGGCCGCCCTCGGCCTCCTCGAGGTCGATCTGGAGCGGCACGGCGCCCTCGTCCTCAACGGCGACTCCTGGCCGGTGCTGCGCGGCGAGCGCACGGTCGAGCTACGCGACGAGCCGGCCCCCGCCGCCCCCCCCAGGCGCGGCACAAGGCGGGGCGCGGTGGAACGTCCGGCGGAAGATACCGCCGTCGGCAGCCTGTTCGGCGCCCTGCGGGCGCTGCGCCTCGAACTCGCCAGGGAACAGGGCGTCGCGCCCTATGTCATCTTCCACGACACGACCCTGATCGCCCTCGCCGAGCGCAGGCCGCTGGATCATTATTCTTTCGCCACCATTCCCGGCGTCGGCCAGGCCAAGCTGGAGCGTTACGCCGATCGCTTCATCGACGTGATCGAGCATTTCGACGATTGAGGCGCGGCACCGTGCCGCCTTGTGCCGGGCGCCGACAGGTCTAGGCTGCACCGACGCGATGGGCCAACCGGATAGGGACCATACCCCATGAACGCCCGCCAGATCCTCCTCTTGCCCTTCCAGGCGCTGGCTGTCGCCACCGGCGCCAAATCCTTCGTCGGCAATCCGGTGATCGGCAGCGCTTTCCTGAACCGCCTCGGCCTTCATGTCGTCCGGGTGGTGCTGGCGGACCGGATCATGGCCTTCCGCCGCCTGCTGCTCGCCGCCAGGGTGGCGCCCGAGGATCGGGACGCCTTGCGCCGCGACGGTTTCATCCTGAAGACCGATTTCCTGCCGGCGGAGGATTTCGCCGCACTGGAAGCGGAGGTGCGGGCGATGAACGAGCCCGCCCGCGAATGCCATCAGGGCGATACGATCACCTGGCGCGTGCTGCTCGACGCCGACACATTGTCGCGCCTGCCCGCCACCCGCCGCCTGATCGAGGACCGGCGCTATCGCGGGCTTTTGTCCTATGTCGCCGGGCGCTTCCGGGTGCCGGGCCACTGGGTGCAGAATATCCGCGCCGGCCTGCTGCCCGGCCGACCCGACCCGCAGACCAATATCCATGCCGACACCTTCCAGCCGACCATGAAGGCCTGGCTGTTTCTCGACGATGTGGACGAGAGCAACGGCCCCTTCACCTATGTCCCCGGCTCGCAGCGGGTGACCTGGAAGCGGCTGAAATACGAATACAGGCGCAGCATCACCGAGGCGAAATCCACCGACAGCTATTCCGCGCGCGGCTCCTTCCGGGTCGCCGAAGCCGATCTCCCCGCCCTCGGCCTGCCGGCGCCCAAGGCCTTCTCGGTTGGCAAGAACACGCTGGTCGTCGCCGACACCGTCGGCCTGCACCGGCGGGGCGATTCGACCTTGCGCCCGTCGAGCCGGCTGGAGATCTGGTCCATGTGCCGGACCAATCCCTTCAATCCCCTGCCCGGCCTGCCCTTCCGCATCCTCGACCGGATCGACCTCGCGCTTTACCGTGCCTATCTCACCCTGCAGGACCGAAAGGCGGCGAAGCGTGGCACCCAGCCGAGCTGGCGGCTGGTGGCGAAGCGGTAGGACCCGGCCCGTCCCTCCTCACCCAACCCTCTCCTCCGGGGAGGAGAGGGCTTATTTCTTGCCGCCGCTCGCTATTTCCGCCGCATGGCGTCGAGGAGGGCGGCGCCGAGGCTGCCCTGCTGGCTCGGCTCGGGGCGCTTCGGCGCGGGCGCGGGGCGGCGCTGGTCATTGCGGGCGGGTTGCGGCTGGGGACGGCCGGCGTCGCGGGGCGGGGCTTCGCCCTTCCGCATGGTCAGCGAGATGCGCTTTCGCTTGGCGTCGACTTCGAGCACCTTCACCTTCACGACGTCGCCGGCCTTCACCACTTCCGCCGGGTCCTTGATGAAACGGTCGGCCAGCTGGCTGACATGGACGAGGCCGTCCTGATGGACGCCGATGTCGACGAAGGCGCCGAAGTTGGCGACATTGGTCACCGTGCCTTCGAGGATCATGCCCGGCTTCAGGTCGGAGATTTCCTCGACCCCTTCGGCGAAACTGGCCGTCTTGAACCCCGGGCGCGGATCGCGGCCGGGCTTTTCCAGTTCGGACAATATGTCCTTCACCGTTGGCAGGCCGAAACGCTCGTCGACGAAATCCGCCGGATCGAGGGATTTCAGCAGTTTCGCGTCGCCCATCAGGCTGCGCAGGTCGCGGCCACAGGCGGCGACGATCCGCTTGGCGACGCCATAAGCCTCCGGGTGGACCGAGGAAGCGTCGAGCGGCTCCGCCCCGTTCGGGATGCGCAGGAAGCCGGCGCATTGCTCGAAGGTGCGGGGGCCGAGGCGGGCGACCGAGAGCAGGTCCTTGCGACTGGCGAAGGGACCATGGGTGTTGCGATGCGCGATCACCGCTTCCGCCAGCGAGGCACCGAGGCCCGAGACCCTGGCGAGCAGCGAGGCGGAGGCCGTGTTGAGGTCGACACCGACCGCGTTCACCGCATCCTCGACCACCGCGTCGAGCGAACGGGCCAGCCGATGCTGGTCGACATCATGCTGATACTGGCCGACGCCGATCGACTTCGGGTCGATCTTCACGAGTTCCGCCAGCGGGTCCTGTAGACGCCGGGCGATGGAGACCGCGCCGCGCAAGGAGACATCGAGATCCGGGAATTCAGCCGAGGCCAGCGCCGAGGCGGAATAGACCGAAGCGCCGGCTTCCGAAACAACAACCTTGATCGGCTTGTTGTCGGCGGGCAGGTCGCCGATCAGCTCGGCCGTCAGCTTGTCGGTCTCGCGGCTGGCGGTGCCGTTGCCGATGGCGATCAGCTCGACCTTGTGCTTCAGGATCAGGTGGCCGAGGGTCGCCTGGGCGCCGCGCACATCGTTCCTGGGCTGGAACGGGTAGACCGTCGCCGTCTCCAGCACCTTGCCGGTGCCGTCGACCACCGCGACCTTGACGCCGGTGCGGATGCCGGGATCGAGGCCCATGGTGGCGCGGGAGCCGGCGGGGGCCGCCAGCAGCAGGTCCTTGAGGTTGCGGGCGAAGACGTGGATCGCCTCCTCCTCCGCGCGCTCGCGCATCTCGTTCATCAGGTCGATGGAGAGATGGAGCGAGAGCTTCACCCGCCAGCACCAGCGCGCGACATCGGCCAGCCATTTGTCGCCGGGCAGGCTGCCGCGCGGGTCGATGCCGAAGGCGCCCATGATGCGCAGCTCGACCGGTTTCCACGGGCCTTCCGCTTCCGTGTCGATCTCGATGTCGACCGACAGGACTTCCTCGTTCCGCCCGCGCAGCATGGCCAGCGCCCGGTGACCGGCGACCTTGCCCCAGGGTTCGGCATGGTCGAAATAATCGCTGAACTTGGCGCCGGCCTCGGCCTTGCCCTCGACGAGGCGGGCATGGACGATGGCCTTGTCCTTCATGTAGCCGCGCAGATTGCCGACCAGATCGGCATTTTCCGCCATCCTCTCGACGATGATGTCGCGGGCGCCGTCGAGGGCGGCCTTGATGTCGGCGACCTCCTCGGTCAGATAGGCCGCCGCCAGATCCTGCGGCACCTGCGCATGGTCGGCCAGGATCGCGTCCGCCAGCGGGCCGAGGCCCCGCTCCCGGGCGATTTCCGCCTTGGTGCGGCGCTTGGTCTTGAACGGAAGGTACAGATCTTCGAGTTCCGCCTTGGTCACGGCGGCCTCGATCTTGGCTTCCAGCTCGTCGGTCAGCTTGCCCTGGGTGCGGATCGAGTCGAGCACGCTGGCGCGGCGCTGGGCGAGTTCGCGCAGGTAGGACAGGCGCTCTTCGAGGGTGCGGAGCTGGGCATCGTCGAGACCGCCGGTCGCTTCCTTGCGGTAGCGGGCGACGAAAGGCACCGTCGCCCCGCCGTCCAGCAATTCGACCGCGGCATTCACCTGTTCGGGCGTCGCCTTGATCTCGGCGGCGATGGTGCGTGCGATGCGGATGCTCTCGTTGGCCATGAAGTCTGCCCGGAATCGTTTCAGGGCGGCGACCATAGGCCAAAGCAGGCGGCGGGGAAATAGCCCCGTCCCCAAACGAAAAAGGCCGCGCCGGTCACCCGGCGCG
>JAOZVS010000055.1 GCA_025869435.1 Zavarzinia sp. | reverse complement strand
TGCCGCGGGGGCGCGGCCCTACGGCTCCGGCCGGCGCTGGCTAATCTTTTGGAGGGGCGCTTCACCGGGGGCCCCCGACGAGAGCAGGAGATTGAGCAGGATGAAGGGATAGGGGTCGAACTGCCACACGGTGGCGGCCAGGATGTTGAACACCATCCAGGTCACCAGCACGGCCGAGAAACTGATGATGAAGGCCCAGCTGCCGCCGAATTCCGCCACCTTGTCGGCGATCCGATCGCCGAAACCGCGCGCCTCGCCGAGGCTTTCCTCGATGTTGCGGACCAGGGTTTCATTGCTGGTCATGCTGTCGAGCACGCTGCGGTCGAGGGTGGACAATTCGCCCCGTTCGCTGACCAGCAGGCTCTCGATGTGATGGCGCCGCGCGGTGGCCAGATCGTCGAGGCAGACCCAGCCGGTGCGCTGCCAGTCCGGGTGCTCCCTGTCGAGTTCCGCCGACAGTTGGGGGCGGATCATGGCGCAGCTGAGCATCCGGCGGCGCGGCAGGCTGCGGCCGCAGACGCCGCATTCGGTCAACGCATTCGGTGAGGACTTCATGACGGCTTGTTTACCTGATCGCGTCGGGGGCTGGCGAGTGTCGTTCTTGCCTGTGGATTATGTCCGATCGACGGCGGAGCGGAAATCTCAGGCCTGCGCCTCCGACGCCAGGAAGGCCTCGCCCCGCTGGCTCAGCCCGTAGCCCTTGCCCGAAATCTCGACAAGGCCCAGCTCGGCGAGGCGGGCGGTGTTTCGTCGAAAAGCGGGAAGCGGGGTGCCGTTTCCCGCCGCAAGCTCCGCCGCCGGGGTCCCGGGGGCGGCGGCGATCGCCCGCAGCAGCTCCCGCGTCCAGGGCGCGCCATCGGCCCGGTCGTGGCGGTCGAGCCGGCGGCGCAGGGCTTTCAACGCATGGGGGCCAAGGCCTTCGCCGTCCGTCTCGTCGGCGAGACGCAGCCGGATCCGGTAGATCGGCGCGTTCTCGGCGCCCAGCGAGGCGATGAGGGCGCCGACATCGGCGAAGCCGGCCTCCCGTGCATCATCCAGGGTCAGGCTGGCGGGGTCGGCGATTTCGGCGCTCTCCACCCGCAAGGGGCCGAGCGGCGACGGCATCAGGTCGCCCGCCGCCAGCACGGCCCGGGGCCAGCGCCGGAACACCAGGCTGACGCGGCCGCCCGCGATGGCGTCGAGAATCTTCTGTTTCAGCAGCATGGGCGTTCCTTAAGACTGTGGCCCGTGTCATAGCAGATCGCCGCGCCGGTTGAAGACGGCGCGCGCGAGGGCTAGTCTCCGCGCCAGTTTTCCCGCCTCCAGATCGAGGATTTTCGCTTGCGGTACATTTCAACGCGCGGTTCGGCCCCGGCGCTCGACTTCGAAGGCGTTCTGCTGGCGGGCCTCGCCCGCGACGGCGGCCTCTATGTGCCCGAGCGTTTTCCCGATATCGGCGGCCGTCTCGCCGGCTGGCGCGGCCTGTCCTATCAGGCGATCGCTTATGAGATGCTCCTGCCCTTCGTCGGCGACAGTCTGACGCCGGCCACCCTCGGCGATCTGATCGACGGCGCCTATGGCAGTTTCAACCATGCGGCGGTCTGCCCGCTGGTGCAGGTCGGCGCCAATGATTTCCTGCTCGAGCTGTTCCATGGCCCGACGCTGGCGTTCAAGGATGTCGCCATGCAGTTGCTGGGCCGGCTGTTCAACACGGTGCTGACGCGCCGGGGCGAACAGGTGACCGTGCTGGGCGCGACCTCGGGCGATACCGGCTCCGCCGCGATCGAGGCCCTGAGGGGACTGCCGTCGGTCAAGGTCGTGATGCTGCACCCGAAGGGCCGGGTCTCGGAGGTGCAGCGCCGCCAGATGACGACGGTGCTCGACGACAATATCCACAATGTCGCGATCGAAGGCACCTTCGACGATTGCCAGGCGCTGGTGAAGACGCTGTTCAACCGCCTGGAGTTCCGCGACCGCGCCCGGCTCTCGGCGGTGAATTCGATCAACTGGGCGCGGATCGTCGCCCAGACGGTCTATTACGTCACCTCGGCCCTGTCCCTCGGCGCGCCCGATAGGGCGGTGTCCTTCAGCGTGCCGACCGGCAATTTCGGCGATATCTACGCGGGCTATGTCGCCAAGCGCATGGGCCTGCCGGTCGACCGGCTGGTGGTCGCGACCAACAGGAACGATATTCTCGCCCGGGCGCTGAACGCCGGTGACTATTCGACCGGCACGGTCCAGCCGACCATCAGCCCGTCGATGGACATCCAGGTGTCCAGCAATTTCGAGCGGCTGCTGTTCGATCTCTTCGGTCGCGACGGCGCGGTGACCGCCGCCGCCATGAACGGTTTCCAGCACTCGGGCCGGCTCGCCCTCGGCGGCAATATCCTCGATCAGGCGCGGCGGAGTTTCGATGCCGTCGCCGTCGACGAGGACATGACGCGCGAGACCATGGCGGTGACCCTGCGGCGCACCGGCCTTGTCGTCGATCCGCACAGCGCGGTCGGCCTTGCCGGCGCGGCGCGCGCGCGGGGCGATGCCTCGGTGCCCATGATCACCCTGGCGACCGCCCATCCGGCCAAGTTCCCGGCGGCGGTCGAGGCGGCGACGGGGATTTCTCCCGCCCTGCCGGCCAGAATGGCCGATCTCTATACGCGGCAGGAGAGGTATGCTGTTCTGCCCCATGACGCCGATGCCCTCGAGGCCCATATCTCGGCGATCATCGCGTAACGTCAGGATCGTTCATGAAGGTTGAAACCAGCACACTCGACAACGGACTCGGCGTCCTTACCGTGCCGATGCCGGAACTCGGCTCCGCCGCGCTCGGCGTCTGGGTCGATGTCGGGGCGCGCCACGAAAGCGAGGCGCTGAACGGCGTCTCGCACATGCTCGAACACATGGCCTTCAAGGGGACCGAGCGCCGCAGCGCCCGCCGGATCGCCGAGGAGATCGAGGCGGTGGGCGGCATCCTCAATGCCTTCACCAGCCGCGAGCAGACCGCCTATTACGCCCGCGTGTTGCGCGACGACGTCGAGCTGGGCGCCGACATCCTGTCGGACATCCTCACCCGCTCGACCTTCGCGCCCGATGAACTGGAGCGCGAGCGCCAGGTGATCATCCAGGAAATCGGCCAGGCCCAGGATACGCCCGACGACCTGATCTTCGACATGCTGCAGGAAGCGACCTATCCCGGTCAGGCCCTGGGGCGGCCCATCCTCGGCAGCGCCGAGAATGTCGCCCGGCTGACGAGGGACGAGATCGCCGGCTATATGGCCGATCACTACCGCGCGCCGGCCATGGCCGTGGTCGCGGCCGGTGCCGTCAGCCACGAGCAGATCCGCGCGCTGGCGGAAAAGCATTTCGCCGGTCTTGGTCCCCGGGGCAACGCCAAGGCCGATCCGGCGCGTTTCGTCGCCGGCGACTGGCGTGACGACCGCGACCTCGAGCAGGTCCATCTGGCCATGTCCTTCGCCGGTGTCTCTTACGACGACCCGGATTACTTCACGGCGCAGGTCTATGCGACGGTGCTGGGCGGCGGCATGTCGTCCCGCCTGTTCCAGGAAATCCGCGAAGTGCGGGGCCTGGCCTATTCGGTCTTCGCCTACGCCGGCTCGAACACCGACAGCGGCACCATCGGCATCTACGCCGGCACCAGCGAGGAAGACGCGGGCGACCTCGTGCCGGTGATCGCCGATGAAATGGCCAAGCTGGTGACCGATGCCGACGAGATCGAGGTGGCCCGCGCCCGGGCGCAGCTGCGCGCCGGTTATCTGATGGGGCTGGAAAGCCCGTCGTCGGTGATCGAGACCATCGGCCGGCAATGGCTGAACCACGGCCACATCATGTCGACCGAGGAAGTGCTGGACAAGCTGGCGGTGGTCGACGCGGCGGCGGTGCGGCGCTTCGCCGAACGCACCATGCGGGGCAAGCCGGCGGTGGCCGCCCTTGGCCCCCACGGCGGCATCGAATCGGCCGCCAGCATCTCGGCCCGCTTCGGCTAGGCCCGGCCATGTCGCTGATCCGGTCGCTGCGCCTCGATCCCCTGCCGGTGGTGACCACCGCGCGGGTCGAGCTGCGGCCCCCGATCATGAGCGACTACGAGCAATGGACGAAGCTGCGCGGCGAAAGCCGCGACTTCCTGACGCCGTGGGAGCCGACCTGGCCGCCCGATGACCTGACCCGCAACGCCTTCCGGCAACGGCTGCGGCGCTATGCCCGCGAAGCTCACGACGATATCGGCTACACGCTGTTCCTGTTCGGCCGGGCCGATGGTGCCCTGCTGGGCGGGGTCACCCTGTCGGGTGTGCGGCGCGGCGTGACCCAGAGCTGCGCCCTCGGCTACTGGATGGGGCAGCGCCACGCCGGCCGGGGCCTGATGACCGAAGCCGTTCGCGGCATCGCCGTTCACGTCTTCGAAACCATGCGCCTGCATCGTATGGAAGCGGCCTGCCTGCCTTCCAACGAGGCATCGAAGGCCGTCCTGCGCAAGGCCGGCTTTTCCGAGGAAGGGCTGGCCCGGCAGTACCTCAGAATCAATGGGCAATGGCGCGACCACCTGCTGTTCGCCATGCTCGCCAGCGACCCGCGGCACAGGGCCTGAGGGCCGCCGCGACCAGATCGGAGACTGTCTTGAGCACTGATTTCGAGCCCTCGATGTTCCAGCGACAAGGCGGGGAGGGGCCCCATGTGCCGCGCTGGGTATTGCCGGCGAGCTATGCCGTGCTGGGGATCGTCGGGCTTGTGTCGGCCTACCAGATTCTCTCGGCGGTCTATGGCTTCAGCGGTGTCGGTTTCCTTGTCGTGCTGGGCGCCGGCCTCGTCGGTGGTCTGGTCGGCTTTGGCCTGACGTTCCTGCCGCTCGGCCCCTCGGGGTATCGCAAGATTTTCCGTTGGCTATCGGCCGGCCTTTGGGCGCTGATCGCCCTGTGGGCGCTCCATGCCGGCCCCTACGGCGAGGCCAGCGATCGCCGGGAGGCCAGCGCGGCGATCACCGGCGCTGCCTCCGTGGCCGATGCCCATGCCCGGCTGCAGGCGATTTCCGCCAGCAATCCCTATGCCGCCTATGCCCTTCACGAGATCAGGCGCCGGGCCGAGACGCGGGGCGCGATCAAGGCGATCTTCGATCAGGTGCAGAGCGACAAGGTGCCCTGGGGCCTCGATTTCGACCCTGCGGACAAGGCCGGCCTGCAGGCCCTGCGCAGCCGTCTGCTCGACATCGACGTGCTGCTCAGCGGCGTGCCCGATCAGGTCGTGGCGCAGTTGCAGAAGGAACGCGCCGACCTGAACGCCGCCGCCGAGAGGCTGGAGCTGTCGGAACAGTTCCGCGCCGAGATGCAGCAGACGATGGCCCAGCGCCAGAAGGAACTCGGGACTTTCTACGTCGCCCTCGCCGTGACCACGCGGAAGGCCGCCGGAACCATCGCCGACATCACGGTCGCGTTGCTGGGCGGCAAGGCCACCAGGGGCACGGATGGCAAATTCGCCTATGGCGACGATGCGACCCGGGCCAAGGTCGAGCCGCTGATCGCGCAATTGGGCGAGGCTCGCGGCGTCATCGCCAAGCTGGCCGAAGCGGCGAAAGCCCTCGACCAGCGCTATGGCGACGGCAGCACGCGCTGAGCGGGCCGGCCTGTCGCCCCTCGGGCGTCAGGCCCTTCCGGCGGTGCCGGAAAGATGGGCGACATCGAAGCCCAGTTTGGCGATGGCCCTCGTCCATTTCCGGTCGAGATCGGCCGAGAACAGGATGTCCGGGTCGGCATCGACATGCAGCCAGCCATTGGCCTGGATTTCCGCGTCGAGCTGGCCCGGTCCCCAGCCGGCATAGCCAAGGGCGAACAGGCACTGGCGCGGGCCCTCGCCCGCGGCGATCGCCTTCAGGATGTCGACCGTCGCCGTCAGGGCGACATGATCGCCCACTTCCATGCTGCTCGGCTGGGTGTAGTCGTCGGTGTGAAGCACGAAGCCGCGCGCCGCCTCGACCGGCCCGCCCGAGAGCACGCGGATCGGCTCGACATCCGTTTCCGCCTCTATGCCGAGCTGGGTCAGCAGCTCGGGGAAGCTGATATGCCCGGCCGGCTTGTTGATGACGAGACCCATCGCCCCTTCCGGCGAATGGGCGCACATATAGATGACCGTCCGCTCGAAGCGCGGGTCGCCCATGCTCGGCATGGCCACCAGCAGCTTGCCTTCCAGGGTCTCGGTCGCGGGCTCTGACATCTGTTTCATGTGTCATAGAGTGATGCCGCCTCGCCCGGCCGGCAAGAGGGCAGGACCGCGACCTTCTGACAAAGGATGCCCCGCCCCCCGGGGCAGGGGGGCGGAGCGAGTTGGTGCAGGGTTGGCTGCCTCGGGTGCGAGGCAGGGGGGATATTGACCCAGGGCGCCGGGGCGCGCTGTGTCGGGCGTCACAGGTTTTTCTTTCTCCGGCGTGCAGGCGATGATTGACCTCGCGCGGGTCTTGGCTACGCTGCGGGGCATGTCCACGGCAAGTATGCTTTCAAGGATCAATCTGTTGCAGGGCCTGTCCGAGACGGCCCTGAACGACCTTGCCCGCGCGGCGCGCTGGCACCGCTTCGACGAGGGCGAAGTGGTCTTCGACCGGCAGAGCGATTGCCGCGGCGTCTATCTCGTCATCGAGGGCGAGGTGGATGTGGTGAATTACTCCAGCCAGGGCCGCGAGATCGCCTATGCCCGGGTGAAGGCTGGCGATTTCTTCGGTGAATTGTCGGCGATCGATGGTTTGCCGCGCTCGGCCAATATCGTCGCCCAGACCGAATGCCGGATCGCCGAACTCTCGCGCGAGACATTCGCCGAGTTGCTGAAGGGCCAGCCGGAAATCGCCTTTCGCGTCCTGCAGAAAATGGTCCGCATCGTCCGCACGGCGGACGAGAGGATCATGGATCTCGCCACCCTCGGCGCGCATCAGCGGGTGTGCATCGAGTTGCTGCGCCTCGCCAAGCCGGACCCGGTGAAAACCGATTCCTGGCTGGTCTATCCGATGCCGACCCAGGCCGAGATCGCCGCTCTCGCTTCCACGACCCGGGAGACGGTGGCCAGGGTGATGGGCCAGCTGATCGAGGACGGCCTCATCCGCAAGGTGCACAAGACCGTCTACCTGAATTCGCGCGACAGCCTGGCCGAACTCGCCCAGCGCCTGAACCCGAAGCGCGAAGACGCGCCGGCGCGCTGAGGCGGCCGGCGGCCCCCTCGCATCAGCCGAGATATCGGCCTTCCAGATGCTTGCGGAAGGCGGCGGTGCCCAGCGGCAGGCCCGTGGCCTCGATCAGAATTTCGTCGGTCGTCCGGCTCGAGCCCTTTTCATGGACATTGGGGCGCAGCCAGCCGAGCAAGGGCTTGAAATCGCCTTCGGCGATGCCGGGCAGGATGGCGTCGTCCGCCGATGTCGCCGCGGCGAAAAGCTGGGCCGCCGCCATGGCGCCCAGGGTATAGGTCGGGAAATAGCCGAAGCTGCCGCCCGGCCAATGGATATCCTGCAGACAGCCATCGGCATCATCGGGCGGGGTGATGCCCAGCAGGGATTTCATGCCCTCGGACCAGGCGCCCGGCAGATCGGCGACCTTCAGGTCGTCGGCGATCATCGCCCGCTCCAGCCGGTAGCGCAGGATGACGTGGGACGGATAGCAGACTTCGTCGGCGTCGACCCGGATCAGGCCGGGGCTGACCTTGTGGTAGATGTGGCGGAGGTTGGCTTCGCCGAAGGCATCCCCGGCGCGGCCGAAGGTCTCGCGGATCAGGGGCGCGATGAAGGTGATGAATTCCGGCGTGCGGCAGGCCTGCATCTCGAACAAAAGCGACTGGCTCTCGTGGAGGGTCATGCCGCGGGCATTGCCCACCGGCTGACCGCGCCAGGCCAGCGGCAGGCCGCGCTCGTATTGCGCATGGCCCGTCTCGTGGATGACCCCCATCAGCGAGCGGGTGAAATCCGAAGTCGCGTAGCGCGTGGTGATGCGCACATCGTCCGGCACGCCGCCGGTGAAGGGGTGATGGCTGACGTCCAGCCGGCCATGGGCCCGGTCGAACTGCAGCACGTCGAGAATGCGCTCGGCCAACTGGCGCTGGGCCTCGACCGGAAAGGGACCTTCCAGGGGCAGGGCAGGGGGCAGGGCTGCCTGACGCTCGATCACGCGGCCGCGCAGCTCGGGCAGGAAATCCCCCAGCTCGGCGAACAGCGCATCGATGCGGGCCGAGCGGCCGCCGGGCTCATATTCGTCGAGCAGGGCGTCATAGGGCGACAGGCCGAAGGCCTCGGCCTTGGTGGCGGCGACCTGGCGCACGAGATCCAGCAGGGCTTGAAGCCGGGGCGCGAGGCTGGCGAAATCATTGGCCGCCCTAGCGGTGCGCCAGGCCAGTTCGG
This sequence comes from Zavarzinia sp., assembly GCA_025869435.1. Lineage (GTDB taxonomy): Bacteria > Pseudomonadota > Alphaproteobacteria > Zavarziniales > Zavarziniaceae > Zavarzinia. The sequence continues at coordinate 4,760 of JAOZVS010000055.1, read as the reverse complement.
TTTCATGGGACTGGCGGGCGATGGCTTCGACCAGGTCGGGGGCGACGGCGGTCGCGTGGCGCCACTGGCGATGCGCCTCGGCCAGATTCGCCGCCTGCCAGGGCTCCAGCTCGTCGGCCGCGGCCATGTCCATCAGATCGGCCAGTTCGGGCGCGGTCAGCAGGTCATGGGCGATGACCGACAGGGTGGCGATCTGTTCGCCCCGCGCTTCCGCGCCGCCCGGCGGCATGACGGCCGCGCTGTCCCAGTGAAGCACGGCGAGCGCCCCCTGCACGGCGGAAAGACGGCGGAAACGGTCTTCCAGGCGGGCGTAGGCGCTCGTCGACATGGGATCAGGCCTTCTCCGGCGTCACCGGCTTGAAGTGATAGAAGAAATAGACCGCGAAAATGCCGATCGCGAGGGCGAACCAGGTGATCGCATATTGCAGATGGTCGTTGCGCAGGTTGATCACGCTCTGGCCACCGATGGGCAGGCCGCCCGGATTGGGCGTCGCATCCGCCTCGACGATCAGGGGCAGGGCATCAGGGGCATGGGCCGCCTTGGCCATGGCCGGCAGGTCGCCCCAGAACCAGACGTTCTTCGCCGGGTCATTGTCGGGCACGAACCAGCCCTGGGGCCAGCCCGGGCGCGCCATGCCGGTCACCGTGACTTCGCCGGCGACGAGACTGTCGGGACGGCTGTCCTGGTCGCGGAAATCGGTCGGTAGCCAGCCCCGGTTCACCATCACCGTCGTGCCATCCGCCCGGACCAGCGGGGTGACGATCTGGTAGCCCTGCCTGGCAGCCTCGGAATAGGCGATGATGTGGATCTCGTCGGCGTGGCGGAAGGTCCCGGTGACGGTGACGGTGCGGTAACGCCAGGCTTCGGGATCGTCGATCTTCGTTGGCAGGGCTTCCGGCGGCAGCAGGCGATGAGCCTCGAGCGCGTCGATCAGACCCTGCTTCCAGGTCATGCGCTGCAGCTGCCACGCCCCGAGGGCGAGCAGCAGGGCGACGGTGATCGCGGTGACGATGGACGGCCCGAAGGTGGGACGGAAACGGCGCGACCCCGTGGACGAGGCCGTCCGGGGGGTCGCAGTCTGAGTGGCCATGATGGGCCCCTTCTTACCAGCCGAGCTTGCGATATTGCTGGTGTATGAGCGCGGTCTTGATCCGGCGCAACATATAGATGGACGCGACGGGGATCAGGGGCAGCCAGATGACCAGGTGCAACCAGATCGGCGGCTCGTAGTTGACTTCGAGCCAGAGGGCGCCGCCGGTGACGAGGGCGCCCAGGATCAGCACGACGAAGACGGCGGGGCCGTCCCCGGTATCGATGGCGGAGTAATCCAGTCCGCAGGAGGAGCATTTTTCACGCAGGTTGAGGAAGCCCGTGAACAACGGGCCCTGTCCACAACGCGGGCAACGGGCCTTGGCCAAATGAATGCTCCTCCCTGAAGGTTCAGCCGTGCGCGGCGACGGTGCCGGCGCCCCAGACGTAGATGCTGGCGAACAGGAAGATCCACACCACGTCGACGAAATGCCAGTACCAGGCCGCCGCCTCGAAGCCGAAATGGCTGGTCGGGGTGAAATGGCCGCGATAGGCGCGCACCAGGCAGATCAGCAGGAAGATCGTGCCGATGATGACGTGGAAGCCGTGGAAGCCGGTCGCCATGAAGAAGCTGCCGGCATAGAAATTCGCGCCCGCCTCGTTGCCGCCGAAGGTAAAGGCGGCATGGGCATATTCATAGGCCTGCACGCAGGAGAAAAAGAAGCCGAGGATCACGGTCAGGATCAGGCCCTGAATGAGGCCCTTGCGGTTGCCTTCCAGCAGCGCGTGGTGCGCCCAGGTCACGGTGGTGCCCGACAAAAGCAGGATCACGGTGTTCATGAAGGGCAGGTGCCAGGGATCGAAGCTCTCGATGCCCTTGGGCGGCCAGACATGGCCCATGGCCTCGGTCGGGTACAGGGCGCCGTAGAAATAGGCCCAGAACCAGGCGACGAAGAACATCACTTCCGAAGCAATGAAGAGGACCATGCCGTAGCGCAGGCCCAGCTTGATCACCGGGGTATGTTCCTTCTTGTGGACCGACTCGTCGACCACGTCCCGCCACCAGGCCAGCATGGTGTAGAGCACGCCCGCGAGGCCGACCAGGAACAGGGTCGACTTGGTCGGCATGAAGGACAGGAACGTCTCGGGGTGCATCCAGTGCACGGCGCCAAGCGCCATGACCAGCGCCGAGAACGAGCCAAGGAAGGGCCACGGGCTCGGATTGAGCAGGTGGTAGTCGTGTTGGGGAGTATCTGCGTGCGCCATGGCTGTCGGTCCCTCGAACGGATCCTTGGTCAATTGATGGGTGCTGCCGGGGTCGGAGCGGCGGCGGCCTGGGCCTCGTCGTTCTGATCCCGGAAGAACGTGTAGGAAAGCGTGATGGTCTTCACTTCGTCGACGTTGCGGTCATCGGCGACCGCGGGGTCGATATAGAAAAGCACCGGCATGTCGATCTCCTGCCCGGGCTGGAGCGTCTGCTCCTCGAAGCAGAAGCAGGCGATCTTCACGAAGTAGGGGCCGGTCTTGTCGGGCGTCACGTTGAACAGCGCGCGGCCGGTCACCGGACGATCGGCATGGTTGATCGCCTTGTAATAGATGACTTTCTGCTCGCCGGCCTTGACCGTGACGGAGGCCTGCTCGGGCTTGAAGGTCCAGGGCAATTCGCCCGACGTATTGGCGTCGAACTGGACGGTGAACAGCCGGTCGGACGTGACGGCGGGCGCCGCGGCGCCATCCTCGGCGCGCTGCGTGGTGCCGCCATAGCCGGTCGCGGCGCAGAACAGCTTGTAGAGCGGCACCGAGGCATAGGTCAGCCCGAGCATTCCGGCGACGGTGGCGGCAAGGACGATCGCGGTCCTGCCGTGGCGGGGCGGGCGATGATCGGGATGGGGGATCTCGTTCATCCGCCGGACACCTTCACCAGGGAGACCAGGAAAATGATCACGACCCAGGCCACCAGCGCGAGGCCGAGGGCGATGTTGCGGCTACGCCGCCGGCGATGCATTTCGGATATCGGCATGACGCTCATTCCACGCTCAGGGCAAGCCCGCCAGACGCCCGACCAGCAGCAGGGCGAAGAGCAGGAACAGATAGAGGATGGAATAGCCGAACAACTGCATCGCCGCGCGATCGTCGCGCTTCAAGTAGAGCCGGACGGAGAGGGCGACGAAGACCAGCCCGAGGAGGCCGGCGGCGACGCCATAGACGAGACCGGCGAAGCCGAGCAGCGTCGGCGCGAGGCCGAGCGGCGCCAGCAGGACGGCATAGGCGAGGATCTGGCGGCGGGTCGATTCGGGGCCGGCGACATTCGGCATCATGGGCACGCCGACGGCGCCGTAGTCGGCGGCCTTGACCAGCGAGAGAGCCCAGAAATGAGGCGGCGTCCAGACGAAGATCAGGGCGCAGAGTGAAAGCGATTCGATCGAGACCGTACCGGTGACCGCGGCCCAGCCGATGACCGGGGGCAGCGCGCCCGACAGGCCGCCGATGACGATGTTCTGGGGCGTGCGCCGCTTCAGATACATCGTGTAGACAACGACATAGAAGAAGATCGTGAAGGCGAGCAGGGCCGCCGACAGGACATTGACCAGCAGCCCCATGGTCAGCACCGAGGCGACCGACAGGACGATGCCGAACGCCTTGGCATCCCCGGCGCTGACGCGGCCCGAGGGGATGGGGCGGGACTGGGTACGCGACATGCGGGCATCGATATCCGCGTCGTACCACATGTTCAGGGCGCCCGAGGCACCCGCGCCCACCGCGATGCAGAGGAGGGCGGTGAATCCGATGATCGGGTTGAGGTCGCCCGGCGCGAGCACGAGACCGACCAGCCCGGTGAAGACCACGAGCGACATGACCCGCGGCTTGAGCAGCGCGAAGAAATCCGACGCGCGGCCGTCGGGGTCCGCCTCCAGGGAGGCGGACCCCGCGCCTTGCGCGGTCGAGAGACGATGATCGGTGACGATGGTCACGTGAAGTTTCTCCGACCGCTTGCTGTCAGTGGTGACCGCTGGCCTTGATGACCGGCAGTTCGTTGAACTGGTGGAACGGCGGCGGCGAGGACAGGGTCCACTCCAGCGTCTCGGCGCCTTCGCCCCACGGGTTGGCGGCGGCGCGCTTGCCCGACAGGAAGGCGTGCAGCACGACGAAGAGGAAGAAGATCACGCTCACGCCCGAGAGATAGGCACCGTAGGAGGCGATCCGGTTCCAGTCCGCGAAAGCGTCCGGATAGTCGGGAATGCGGCGCGGCATCCCGGCGAGGCCGAGGAAGTGCATCGGGAAGAACAGAAGGTTCACGCCGATGAACATCATCCAGAAGTGAATCTTGCCCAGCGTCTCGGAGTACATGTAGCCGGACATCTTCGGGAACCAGTAGTAGAAGCCCGCGAAGATCGAGAACACGGCGCCCAGCGACAGCACGTAGTGGAAATGCGCCACGACGTAATAGGTGTTGTGAAGCGCGGTATCGATGCCGGCGTTGGCCAGCACGACGCCGGTCACGCCGCCGACGGTGAACAGGAAGATGAAGCCGATCGCCCAGATCATCGGCGTCGTGAAGCGGATCGAGCCGCCCCACATGGTCGCGATCCAGGAGAAGATCTTGATGCCGGTCGGCACCGCGATGACCATGGTCGCAGCGGTGAAATAGGCGCGGGTGTCGACCGACAGGCCGGTCGTGTACATGTGGTGCGCCCACACGATGAAGCCGACGACGCCGATCGCGACCATG
>JAOZVS010000054.1 GCA_025869435.1 Zavarzinia sp. | reverse complement strand
ATAGGCGAATTCGGCCAGGCCCTGGAAGCCCCAGGACGTCTCATCGCCGGACAATTCATTGAATTCGTTGATATTGTTGCCGTTGCCGTCCTGCAGCGGCGCGCCATCGGCGTCGTAGAGATAGAGCGTATCGTGGCGCACCACGTGGTTCACGCTCACCTCGCCGATCAGGGTCAGCGAATCCCAGTAATCCGACGAGCCGAGGATGTAGAGGGCGTTCAGATTGGCCTGCCAGATGTCACCGCGCACCGGCTGCGGCGCCTTGATGCCCGAGATCCGGCCATCGACCAGCATGGGCGCATCCTGGCGATAGGCGAAGTCGAAGCCGAAATTGACCGCGCCGATCGAGGTCGAGGCGCTCATGCCATAGAGCTTCACATCGTCGAAATAGGTGATGGTCGAGGAATAGGGCAGATAGAGCGGCGCGACGGCGCCGACGATATCGTCGACCCCTTGCGTGACCTGATCCTCCATGCCGCCGCAGTCCTGGCCGAGCAGGGTGCACAGCGTGCTGGTGACGGCGCCGATCACGGTGCCCTTGCGGAAGATATCGGTGCGCGGGGTCGAGATTTCGAGCACCGGCAGCGGGTTCTTCTCGTGATACTTGACGAAGTAGAAGCCGGTGTTGATCGCGTCGGTCAGCAGATAGGTGAAGCCCATGCCCCACTGCGCCGCATTGTTCGGCTTCTTCTCGCCGATCACGGGAACGTCGAAACGCTGGTCGTCCGGATTGCCGACGCCGAGCACATTCTGGCTGAGGATGTTGGACAGGAGCTGGGCGATCTGCTGCGGAATGGCCAGGCTGTCGCAGTTCGGGATGCTCGCGCTCAAGGTACAGGCCGAGGCATATTGCTGAATGACGCTGGGGAAGGGATTGACCGAGCCATAGGCGAATTCCGCCCCCGGCCCGACCAGATCGGCCCGGCTGAAGTAGGAGCCGATGCCGTCGAGCTGGGTATTCTCCCAGTCGAACTGATAGTAGCCGATCAGCGACAGCCGGTCGGTCACGCCCCAGTTCATCGAGACCTGCGGCGACGGCAGCAGGATATCCTTAACCTCGGCCGCCGGGCTGTTGGCGCGGGTCGCGTCGGCGACGCCCTGGCTGAAGGAAATATTGCCGAAGAACAGGCTCTCGCCCCAGGCCACCACCTGATTGCCGACGCGCAGCGACAGGCTGGTCTCGCCGATGTCGAAAGTGCCATAGGCGAAGGCGTCGAGCAGGCGGAAGCGGCCGCCATTGGCATAGCGCGTGCCACCGACGAATTCATCCGGCGGGCCTTCATACTTGTTGATGCCGTTGGGATAGGCTTCGTCGTTCGAATTACCGCTGTGATAGACGAAATCGTAGAATGCGTTGCCACTCACCTTGAAGCCGAAATCCTCATATTTGAAATTGGCTTCGGCGAGGGCGCTGAAGGCGTTGGTGATCAGGTCGCCACGCTTGAAGTTGCGATTCGGGTCGTCGAAATTATAGACCTTGGGCGTCTCGGTGCCGACCTGCAGGGTGGGCAGCAGCGGGATCTGCGGCAGCAAATAGACCGTAGCGTATTCGGTCTCGGGATCACGGGACTTGGGGCTGGGATCCTCGGCGCGGGCGCCGACGGAATAGGCCGTGGTCACGTTGACCGACAGGCTCGCGCCATTGTCGAATTCGATCACCTCGGCGAGGGCGAAGCCGCCGGCCCCCAGGATGCCCGAAACAATGCCGACACTGGCGACGAATGGCAGCGCCGATTTTCGGTTGCCGCGCCCGATGCGCCTCGACCATGCCCCCATGACGTCCCCCTAGCCTTGTCGGGCGGCGCCTTTGGCACCGCCTCGTTTGTTCAGAATTTTAATCGGCGGCCGCGGTGGCGCCCATGGGAACTTGCACCAGAAGCGCGAAATCATTCCCATCCCAGGGGCGACTTCCCGGCCCTAGAGGCCGGGTCGTCCGAGGAAGCCCAGGCATTCCGCGTTGAAATAGTCCGCGTCCTCGATCATCACCCAGTGCCCGCACTGGTTGGAGATGATCACCTTGGCCTGCGGGCAGCGCTCCGCCAGGATCGAGGCATGGGCGACCGGCAGGAATTTGTCGTGGGTGCCCCAGAAGGCGAGCACCGGACATTTCAACTCGTGCAGCCGGTCGGCGTAGACGCCGACCTTCATGCTGGCATAGACCGGGATCGGCTGTTCGAGCGCGACCGGCCAGCGTTCCGCCACCGCTTCGTCGGTGATGTGCTTCGGGTCGAACACCAGATGGCCGAGCAGGTCGCGGAAATCCTCGATCGCGAAGGGCCGGCTGGAAATGAACTGCAACATGCGCAGCACGCCGGGCATCGAGAAGGCATATTCCTGCGGCTCCTGCAGGCCGCCGGGGGCCATCAGGATCAGCTTCGGCACGATCTCGGGATAGGTCAGGGTGAACTGCAGCGAAATGGCGCCGCCCAGCGAATTGCCGATCGGAACCACACGGGTCACGCCGCGGGCATCGACCAGCTCCTTGATCACCGGCACATGGGTATCGGTCGAATATTCGATGGTCTCGGGCTTGTCGGACAGGCCGTAGCCGAGATAATCGGGCACCAGCACATGGTAGCCGGCGGCGGCGAAGGCCGCCATGTTGCCCTTGAAATTGGAGTAACCCGAGGCGCCGGGGCCCGAGCCGTGCAGGCACAGGATGCTGGGACGATCGGCCGAGGGCGAGCCCACTTCGTGGTAATGCAGCCTGTACCCGGAGGCGAGCTGCAGAAATTTTCCGACGGGAATGGGCGACTTGTCGCTCACGCTTTATCCTCCGCTGTTCATTGGCTTCACACCAATTTGAGTTGAACCATCGCCCCAAAGCCCGGGGGCCGCATGGTCCATGCGGACTATGATTGTTGCCGTATGGAAACGGCCTGTTGCCGACAGCATTCGGGGCGCCGAGGCGCCCCGAACAATCTTTGATTTCAGTGGTTTGGCGGATGTCAGCGACTGGGCGCCACGGCCCGGTCGACCACCGCCTCGGCCGCCCGGTGGCGGGCAAAGCCCTTCTCCGGCAACAACCAGGCAGCGAGCGCGGGGAGGAGAAAAATCGCCCCGAAGACATTCACCAGGAACATGAAGGACAGCAGGATGCCCATGTCGGCCTGGAACTTCAGCGCCGAGAAGGCCCAGGTGAAGACACCGACCGACATGGTGATGGCGGTGAACAGGGCCGCCGTGCCGCGCTGCTTCATCGCCTCGTAGAAGGCCTCGCGCAAGGGACGGCCTTCGTGGCGCATCTCGTGGATCAGTCGCTCGTAGATATAGATGCCGTAGTCGACGCCGACACCGACGCCAAGCGCGATCACCGGCAGGGTCGAGACCTTGAGCCCGATGCCGAGCCGCGCCATCAGGGCGTTGCAGAAGATCGAGACGATGGTCAGCGGCACGATGATGCAGATCACCGCCTGCACGCTGCGGAAAGTGAGGAAGCACAGCAGCGAGATCGCCCCGAAGATCGAAAGCAGCATCTCGAGTTCCGCTTCCTCCACCGCTTCGTTGGTCGCGGCGGCGACGCCGACATTGCCGAAGGCGAGACGGAAGGTAACGCCATCGGTCTTTTCGGTGGCGAGGAAGCGCTTCACCTCTTCGACCACATGGGCGACCAGGGCGCCGTCGTGATTCTTCAGGAAGATGTCGACCTTCATCGCCCGGCAGCCCTCGGTGTTGAGGCCGATGTCCGGGTTATAGGCGTAACCGCCGACCGCGAGCCCCTGCGAGCTGCGCGGCAGGCCGGCCCAGCGCGGATTGCCCTCGTTCATGCCGGCGATCACCATCTTGCCGATGGCGGGCACCGACAGCACGGACTGGACGCCGTGGATGCCGCGGGCGAAGAGATCGAAACGATCGACCGCCGCCATCACCGAATGATCGAGGCAGGCTTCCGAGAAGCCCGTCGTTTCGACGATCACGGTCAATATGTCGGTGCCGATGTCGTAACGCGACAGGATCGCGCCATTGTCGACATTGTAGCGGTCGGACGGCCAGAGTTCCGGCGCACCCTGGCCGACGTCGCCGGTCTTCAGGTCGCGGGCATAGACCGCCGACAGCGCGGCCAGCGCGGCCGAAATGGCGAAGACCACCGCCGCGGGCTTGCGCGTCGCCAGCAGCGACAGCGCCCACCAGGATTTCCGCACCTCCTCGCCATCATCGACCGCATGGGCGCGCCGGCGCGCCGAAGGCTCGAGCGAGATGAGCGACAGAAGGACAGGCAGGATCATCTTGTTGGTGACGATCATCAGCATGACGCCCATCGAGGCGGTCATGCCCAGCTCGCGCACGATATCGATCTGGATGCGCATGATGACGAGGAAGCCGAGGCCATTGGTGATGAGCGCGAGACTGCCCGGCACGAACAGGGCCTGGAACGCCTTGCGCGAGGCATGGATCGAACTGTCGCCGCCGAGCACCGACTGTTTCCAGGCATTGGTCATCTGCACGGCATGGGAGACGCCGATCGAGAAGATGAGGAAAGGCACCAGGATCGAGATGGGATCGATGCCGGCGCCGACCATGGGCAGCAGCCCGCCCAGCCAGATCACCGGCAGCATGGCGACGACGAGCGACAGGCCGGTGAGCTTCCACGACCGGCAGTAGAGATAGAGCAGCGCCGTCGTGATCAGGAAGGAGATGCCGAAGAAGGCGATCACGCCCAGCAGACCATCGACCATGGCGCCGACGATCATCACGAAACCGATGACGTTCACCTCGATATCGGCATTCTCGTATTTGGCGCGCAGCTCGTCGAGGCGATGGGCCAGTTCGTAGTAATTCACCCGCACCGGCTGGCCGCCGGAATATTCCTGCACCTCGAACATGATCATGGCGTCGCGGCCGTCGTTGCCGACGTAGCGGCCGATGATGCCCGCGTCCTCGACGTTGCGGCGCACCTGCGCCAGCTGTTCGTCGGTCTTGGTGAAAGTCTCGGGGATTATGGGCGCGCCGATGAAGCCCTCCTCGGTCACCTTGGTGAAGCGGACGGTGGGCGAGAACAGGGACGTTACGCGGGTGCGGTCGACGTCGGGCAGGAAGAAGACGTCGTTGGCCAGTTTCTCCATCTCGGTCATGAAGGTCTTGTTGTACATGTCGCCCTCACCCTTCCAGTGCATGTTCAGCACCACCCGGTTGTGACCGGGGAAGATGGTGGCGTACTTCATGAAGTCCTGCATGAAGGGATGCTGGCTCGGGATCAGCTTCAGAAAGCCGGGATCGAGCTGGATGTTGCGCGCCTCGTAACCCAGGAAGCCGGTGATCCCGATGGCGAGCACGAGAACGACGAAGCGCAGGCGCAGCAGAAGATTGGAACAGGCCTCGACCAGGCGCTGACCCGGCGTGCTCGCGGCCGTGTGGGAATGGGTCTTCGCCATGTCACTGTCCCCCGGCCAGGGCCGCCATGATGCGGCCCAGCGTCAGTTCCGAAATTCCCTTTTCACCGCCCGCGACCAGACGGCCGGGCGCGATCTCGACCGCGCTGACCAGGCTGTCACGACCGCCGATGCGCTCAATGCCGAAGCTCAGGCCTTCATCGGACGAAACCAGCACCGTGCTGCCCTGGCCGAGCAGGACGATCCGGCCATCCGCCAGTTTCAGCCCGCCGAACAGCGACGTTTCGGCGCCGGTCCTGATTTCGGTCCAGGTGTCGCCGAAATCGTCGGTCCGGAAGACATGACCCAGCAGCCCGAAGACGACCCAGCGCGAGGCCGAAGCCCGCACGACACCGTAAAGCGAGCCATTGTAGGGCAGTTGCACCATGTCCCAGGTCGCGCCGCCGTCCCGGCTGCGCACCACCTGGGCCATTTCGCCGGCGATCATCGCCTTGCCATCGTCGGCGCAGGCGATGCCGTTCAGATGCGGCTCGTCGGGCAGATCGACCGCGACCGCCTCGAAGCTGCGGCCGTCGTCGGTCGAGCGCAGCAGGCGGCCGAAGCTGCCGGCGGCGATGATGGCGCCCGTGCCGGTCCGGCAGGCGGCGAAGAGCGGATCGGAAGACTCGGCCTCGAAGCGCACCGGGGTCCAGCTGTCGCCCCGGTCCTCGCTGCGCAGCACGAGGCCGTCATGGCCGACGGCCAGGGCGACGCTGCCGCCCACCGCCGCGACCTGGGTCAGGGTCGAGTCCAGCCGCGTGAGCCCGGCCCCGGGCAGGATGCGCGCGTCGCGCCAGGTCGCGGCCGCGTCGTCGCTGATCAGGACATGGCCGCTTTCGCCGACAGCGATCAGCCGGTCGCCGATCGAGGCGACGCCATTGACACGCAGGCGAGCCGGGTTGGTTTCAGTGTCCGGGAAATGGGGCAGGCCGCGCGGATAGAAGGCGTAGACGGCGATGATGCCGATGAACAACGCCATCACAATGCCCAGCGATCTCTTGGCCATCTAGCCGCTCTCCTCCCCATGCCGGCGGCGCTGCCGCCCGGACGGCCGCCTGTTCGTGACAGGCGTGCCTTTTTTGCCAATCTAGTCCGCGCCCTTGCCTGCTTCCAATGAGCATTGGCACAGGATCGGGGGGTATCGCCGGCATCGACCGAGGCTCGAAAAGACCGTTGACCGACGACACTCCCCCGCCCTTGTTCACCCGGAAGGCGGGACCCGGGTGCGCAAAACCTGAATCAACCGCCGAGGCGATGGCCCCAATGGCTCGGCGTCGTCGTCTCGAACACCTGATGATTGGTCCAGTCCTTCACCACGCCCCCCCAGCCGTATTCGAGGGCGAAGTTGCCCGGGGTCACGATGTAGAAGGAAATCATGTCGTCGTTCACATGCCGGCCGAGGCTCATGACCACCGGCACCTGATATTGCGCCACGCGGTCGAGGGCGCGGCCGACCTCGTCGATGCTGTCGACCTCGATCATCACGTGGATGCAGTTGGCCGGGCTCGGCATTTCCGCGAGGGCGAGGGAATGCTGGCGCGGATTGCAGTGATAGAACTGGATACGCAGCGGCGGCATCCCCGGCAGCATCGAGATCTTCAGGATGTCCGACAGGCCGAAATCGGCGACCTCGGTCCAGAACTTGTGGGTTTCCTCGAAGGCGAAGGGCGCGGGCAGCACGACATGGCCAAGCCCCATGCCCTCGGTCACGAAGCCCGAGACGCCGATGGGCGACTGGAAGCGGGCGAAGTCGGAGATCGGCCCCCAATAGACTTCATGCCGGTTGCCCGACGGATCGGCGAAGGTGAAATATTCCTGCACGTAGCGGATCGCGGCATCCTCGGCGCTGCCGTCGGTGATCTCCACGCCCTTGCCGGCGAGGGTCTCGCGCGCGGTGCGATAGGCGATCTGGTCCTGCACCTCCCAGCCCGAGGCGATCAGGCCATCCTCGGCCGCCGGCAGGATCAGGAAGCGGAAGCGGCGCCCGTCCATCTTCAGATGCAGGCGGCCATCCGGCGCGTCTTCCGCCATGAGGCCCAGAACCTCGGTCGCGAACTGCCGCCATTTCGCATTGTCGGTCGAGCCGACGACGACATATCCCAATTCCCGGATCGACACGCTTTCCTCCACCGTTTTGTTCAGGTCTCGCGCCCTCGAGGGCCGTTACCCTTCTCGTCTCCTGACCCTAGACGAACGGGGAAGACGATCATCGTCTGCATGGACTACGGCGCAGGTCGCCCTACTCGGGAAAGGAGACTTTCACCTTGTCGGTCAGCGGCAGGGCCTGACAGGCGAGGATCCAGCCCTCGGCGAGGTCGGTCTTGTCGAGGACGCTGTTCTTGGACATTTTCACCTCGCCCGCTTCCAGCTTGCACATGCAGGCGCTGCAGCTGCCCATCCGGCAGGAATGGGGCGCCTGGATGCCGGCGTCGAGCATGACGTCGAGCAGATGGCGCGCGGTCGGCCATGGGATCGTGTGGGTTTCACCGTCCAGCAACACTTCCGCCTCGGCGCGGGGACCGCTTTCGGCCGCCCTGGCCTGCGCCTCGATGGCGGCGACGGCGGCGATCGGATCGCCGTCGAGCGAGATGAATTTTTCCAGATGCACCCGGCCGCGCTCGACCCCGAGGGCGGTCAGGGCGGCGACGACGCCATCCATGAAGGGACCGGGGCCGCAGATGAAGGCATCATGGCTCGGGGCATAGGGCTGCACGAGGGCGGCGATCTGTTCGGGCGACGGCAGACCCTGCACCGATTCCAGCCAGTGCAGCACGGTCAGCCGGCCGGGGTTCTCGGCGGCGAGGCGGCGCAGTTCCGCGGCGAAGATCACCGATTTCTCGTCCCGATTGGCATAGACCAGAACGACATGGCCGCGCCCCTTCAGCAGCGCCGACTTCAGGATCGACATCACCGGGGTAACACCGCTGCCGCCGGCGAACAGCAGCAGGTCGCGGTCGAGATTTTTCGGCGTGAAGACGCCGGCGGGGGGCAATACATCGACCACATCGCCCGGGCGAAGATTGTCGCACACCCAGTTGGAGGCACGGCCGCCGGCAACCCGCTTCACCGTCACCTTGGGCGCTTCCCCGGTGAAGGGCGACGAGGCGAGGGAATAACAGCGGGCGACCGAAGCCTCGCCCTCGCCGACGCGAAGGGTGAGGAACTGGCCGGGCTTGTAGGCGAACCGCTCGCGCAGGGGCTCGCCCACCTCGAAGATCACCGACCTGGCGTCGGGCGTCTCCTCGACGACGGCGGCGACTTTCAGCGAATGATACTGCAGCGGCTGCATGTTCCGGCCCGGCCCCCATTATTCTGTCGCGCCCCCGGCGCGGCGCCGGGGGCGGGAAGGATCAGATGAAAAAGTCCTTGTTGTCGAGCCCCAGCACGACGCCGCCCCAGTTGCGCCCGATCGAATCCGACTGGTTGGCCGCATGGGCCTTGCCGGTCGAGATGTCGCGGAAGATGCGCGAGAACGCCAGGCCGTTGAACACCGCGGCGCCGCCGCCGGCCTTGAAGATGCGCTGGGCGAGATTGATGCAGCGCTCGGGCACGTCGGCCGACTGGAAGCGATACATCATGCGTTCCTCGATCGTGGTGAATTCGCCCTTCACCGCGTCGTCGTACATCTTGCCGATATTGCGGTGGAGCAGCACCTTCATCTCGTCGATCGCCGACAGGGTCTCGGCGATGACGAGCTGGGCCGTCGCGTCCTCGGCGGTCTTGGCGCCGGTCACGGTCACGCGCTTGGCGGCATATTTGATGAAGGCATCGATCATTGCCTGCAGCCCGCCGATGGTCGAGGTCGAGACCGAACGGATGAAGACCTGGGCGAAGGGCAGGCGGTAGATCGGCGAGGTGTTGATGGCGTTACCCGGGCTCATGCACATCAGGGCGTCGGCCATCTTGTGGGTGCGATATTCGGGGATGAACACATCCTCGACCACGATGTCGTGGCTGCCGGTGCCGCGCAGGCCGTGGGTGTCCCAGGTATCGACGATCTGGTAATCCTTGCGCGGCAGCAGGAAGGTGCGGGCATCCAGGTTGCCGCTGTCGGGATCGACCATGCCGCCGAGGAAGATCCAGTCGCAATGCTCGCAGCCCGACGAGAAGCGCCAGCGCCCGGAGAAGCGGTAGCCGCCCTCGACCGGCATGGCCTTGCCGGTCATCATATAGGTCGAGGAGATGAGGACCGAGGTATCCTGGCCCCAGACATCCTGCGCCGCCTGGTCCTCGAACAGGGCCATCTGCCAGTTGTGGGCGCCGATCACGCCATAGCACCAGGCCGGCGACATGTCGCCCTCGGCGAGGGTCATCAGCACGTCGTAGAACACCGAGGGATGCATTTCGTAACCGCCCCAGCGCTTGGGCTGGAGGATGCGGAACAGGCCGGCGGCCTGGAAGTCGGCGATCGTCTCGTCGGGAACGCGGCGGGCCTTTTCGGTCGCCGCCGCCCTCTCCCGCAACACGGGAACAAGGGCCCGCGCCCGCGCCACCATTTCCGCCGCCGTCGGCACCTGCAGATTGACGTCGCTGCTTCCGTCCATGTCTCGATCCTTCCCGTGTCGTCGCGCAACGGCCGCGATGACGCGACCCCCTGGCTTTGGCCGGATCATGGGTGCGGGCGACGGGGGGCGGCATCGTCTGTTAGGACTAAGCAGCGGGCGCGGCTCCGTCTCCCCCAAGCAGACGATGGCGATCTTGCGACAATGGTGGAAATTCGGCTCTATTGACGCGACCGGCAGGGTGCATCGAACCGTGCCGCCAGTATCCGAGGACAGATCCGATGCCCGACGCCCCTTCCCAGCCCCCCGCCGAACTGGCCGCCGCCTTCAAGGGCGCCATGCGCCGCCTGGCGGCCACCGTCACCGTGATCTCGACCGGCGACGGCGGCGAACGCCAGGGCATGACCGCGACCGCCGTCACCTCGGTGACGACCGATCCGCCGGCCATCCTCGTCTGCGTGAACCAGAGCGCCAGCCTGCATCCCGTCATGACCAGCGGCACCCGCTTCTGCGTGAACCTGCTGAACAACGCCCATGCCGATGTCGCCGGCGCCTTTGGCGGCAAGCTGCAGGGGGCGGAGCGTTTCTCGGCCGGCGACTGGTCCGACAACGACAAGGGCGTGCCGTTTCTCACCGACGCCCAGGCCAACATCTTCTGCACCGTCGATGCCCTGATGATCTATGGCACCCACACGATCTTCGTCGGCAAGGTCGACGCGGTTCGACTTTTCGGCGACATCGCGCCCCTGATCTATCAGGATGGACGCTACATCAAGGCGAGCTGACGCCGGTTTCCCTGTTTCCGACGCTCGGCCGCCACGGTTTCGTGGTTGCGTTCGGAGCGTTGCGGGATGGACAAGGTTTGGGGTGCCGTCGTCGGCACGGCCCTTGCGTTGCGGGCGGTGTTTTCCACCCCGCCCCGCCGGCTGGATCTCGATGACCGGCTGGCCATGGTGCCGCGCGGCGCCCCCCTCGCCCGGCCCCTGAACATCCGCTGGAGCGAGCGACAGATCCCCTTCATCGAGGCGGAAACGGACGAGGATCTGTTCACCGGCCTTGGCCTCGTCCACGCACACCTGCGCCTTGGCCAGATCGAGATCATGCGCCGGGTCGCCCTCGGCCGGGTCGCGGAAATGGCGGGGCCGCTGGCCCTCGATCTCGACCGCTCCTTGCGCCTGTTCGGCTTTCGCGACGCGGCACAGGCGACGATCGCCGGCCTGCCGGCGGAAACCCGCCGGTTTCTCGATTGTTTTCTTTCGGGTTACAACCACCAGCTGAGGAACAGCGCCGCCCTGCCGCCCGAATGCGCGCTGCTGGCGATCGGGCGGGAGCCCTGGACCCTCGCCGACTTCCTCGCCTACAGCCGGCTGATGGCGGCGGATTCGCACTGGCTGTCCTGGGGCCGGCTGCTGCGGGCGCGGGACGGCCTGCCGGCGCCGGACTGGTCCGCGCTCTGGCGGCGGCTGAAGGCGGCGGGCCTGTCGGCCCCGGGAGGCGATGCCGCCACCGCCCTGCTGGGCGGGCGCGCCGGCATCGGCAGCAATTCCTTCGCCGTCGCCGGCCGACGTTCGGCCAGCGGCGCCGGCCTCATCGCCAGCGATCCGCATCTGGCCATCGGCCTGCCCAACCCCGTGATGGTGGTCGGGGCGAAATCCCCGGGTTTTCACGTCGTCGGCCTGATGATGCCGGGCCTGCCCTTCTTTCCCGTCGGGCGCAACCCGGACTTAGGCTGGGGCGGCACCAATCTCTACGCCCAGACCAGCGATCTCTTCGACGCCGCCGATCTGCCGATCGAGACGATATCCGAGACTTTCCGCGTGCGCGGCGGGCGCGACCGCGTGCTGCCGCTGCGGCACTGTACCCTCGGCCCCATCGTCTCGGACGGGCCTTTGCTGCGGGCGAAATCGCCCCTTGCGCTGCGCTGGACCGGCCATGGCGCGGGCGAGGAATTCACTGCGATGCTGGCGGCGGCCCGGGCCCGCACGGCCGGGGATTTTCGCGCCGCGATCGACGGCTTCGGCCTGCCCGGCCTCAACATCACCCATGCCGGGCGGGACGGCCACATCGGCCACCTGCGCGCCGTCCATGTCCCGCGCGGCCGCCCCCGCGATCCCGCCGACCTCGTGCTTTCGCCGGATGCCGCCTGGCCGCTGGAAGGTCTCGCCACCGCCCGCGAATTGCCCGCCGCCCTCGACCCTTCATCGGGCGCGGTCGTCTCGGCCAACGAGCCGCCACCGCCGGGCGATATTCCCATCGGCCATTTCTTCGCGCCCCGGGACCGGGCGGAACGGATCAGCCAGTTGCTGGCGGTACGCGACACCCTGAACCTCGACGATCTGCGCCGCGTTCAGCGCGATGTGTCCCATGCGCCCGCCCTGCCCTTGCGCGATCATCTGCTGGCCCTCGGCACCGGGACCCGGCGGAGACCGGCGGCGCGGCGACTGTTCGACCTCATCGCCGGCTGGGACGGGTCATACGCGGCCGAAAGCCCGGGGGCCGCCGCCTTCGAGGTCACGCTGGCCCTCCTCGTCCGGCGGGTGACCGGGCGGCATCAGCTTGCCGCCCATGAGGCCCTGCGCCAGTCGCGCCGGCTGATCGCCGAGGAACTGCGGACCCTGCCGCGCGAGACCCTGGCCCCCGCCTTCGAGAAGGCGCTGGGCAAGGCGGCCCGCCGCCTGCCGACGGGCACCGTCTGGGGCGATCTGCACCGACTGCGCCCGGGCCATTTCATCGCCGGCCTGCCCCGTGTCGGCCGCTTCTTCCGCGCGCCCGACAGGCCAAGCGCCGGCGGCAACGACACGGTGGCCAAGGCCGCCTTCGGTCTTGCGACCGGACGCCATCATGTCGGTTTCGGCGCCGCCGTCCGTCACCTGTCCGATCTCGGCGACGAGGACGACAATCATTTCTGCCTGCTCGGCGGCCAGGACGGCTGGTTCGGCAGCACGACAGCCATGGACCAGATCGACCCCTGGCACGCGGGCGAAACCCTTCAGGTCCCCTTGCGGCCGGAAACCGTCCGCCGGCTGTTCATCCATGTAACAGTGACCGAGCCGCTCTAGACCATGCCCACGGGCGCCGGCCCGCCCGTCGCCCAGTCCAGCAATTCGACCGTATGCACCACCGGCAGGGCGCCGTGCAGGTCGATCTGGGTCATGCAGCCGATATTGCCGGCGGAGATCAGGGGCGCGCCGGTCGCCGCCAGGGCGGCGGCC
>JAOZVS010000053.1 GCA_025869435.1 Zavarzinia sp. | reverse complement strand
GGCGCCATTGTTCAGGGCGACCTGAAACAATTCGTCGATACGGGCGGTCGAGACGCCGGATGCCGTCAGCTGCTTGGCTTTCCAGGAATCGTTCATGATTTCCGCCATGCGCGGAATGCTGCCGACCAGAAGCGCCCGCTTCATCTCGATGGCGTCGTATTTCAGCCGGTCCATCGCTTCGATGGTGGCGCTGCCGGCCGACTTCAGGCCGGCGGTCTGGCGATCGATGATCTCGGCCGACTGGCGCGAGCGGCCGGAGAAACAGGTGACCAGCGAGCATTCGAATTCATTGGCGATGGCGTCGGACACCCGCAAGGGATTCACGATCACCCGATCGTTCGACAGGAATTCGATAAAATTCAGACCGCCGAAAGCCGCCGCGTATTGATCCTGGCGCCCGCCCGACAGGGCGAGATCGATGCGCTCGATCTCGAAGGCGAGACGGGCGACGTCATAGGGTCCGAGCGGAGCGCTGAGCACGGAGCGCATGGCATCGACAAGCGCCACGACGAGCGCCGAGGATGAACCAAGGCCCGAACCGGCCGGGGCATCGACCGTGGTCCTGATCGTCATCGGCGCGCGCCGGCCGCCGTTGAATTCCGTCATCATCCGCTGATAGACGCCGCGATGAAGGAGCAGTTTCGCGGCGCTCAGCGGCTGATCGATCTCGAAGCTCTCCTCCACCCCGGTATCGTCCGACATGAAGCACACCCTGTTGTCGGCGCGGGGGATGATCGAGGCGAAGGCATAGCGATCGATGGTGACATTGAGCACGGCGCCGCCGAACTGGTCGCAATAGGGCGACAGATCGGTGCCGCCGCCGGCAAGGCCAAGTCGAAGCGGCGCCCGCGCCCTGGTCTTCTGGAAAATCAGCCCGGCCATGGCGCTCCCCCCTTGAACGGAATCAGCCCGTCGCCCGCGATGCTACAGGACTTGCGCGGCCGGTACAGCCCGTGGCCCGTGGACACAAAAAAAGACCCGGGACGTTTTGCCGTCCCGGGCCCTTGATGTTGTCAGGACAACCGCGTTCAGGCGGCGTCGGTCGCGCTCACCGCGGGGATATCGCCGGCTTCGATCGCCGCCAGTTCCTTGTCGCGGTTGCTGGCGACTTCCTTCAGGCGGTTCATCATCGCGCCGGTGCCCGCCGGGATCAGGCGGCCGACGATGACGTTTTCCTTCAGACCCACCAGATGGTCGACCTTGCCGGCGGTCGCCGCCTCGGTCAGCACGCGGGTGGTTTCCTGGAAGGACGCCGCCGAGATGAACGACCGGGTCTGCAGCGAGGCCTTGGTGATACCCAGCAGGACGGGGCTGCCGGTCGCCGGGCGCAGGCCCAGCTTCATCGTCCGCGCGTTTTCCTCGTCGAACTCGACACGGTCCACCTGCTCGCCCTGGAGGAAGGTGGTCGCGCCCGAATCCTCGATCTCGACCTTCTGCAGCATCTGGCGAACGATCACCTCGATGTGCTTGTCGTTGATCTTCACGCCCTGCAGACGATAGACGTCCTGGATCTCGTTCACGAGATAACGGGCCAGGGCCTCGACACCCAGGACCTTCAGGATGTCATGCGGCGCCGGGTTGCCGTCGAGCAGGTAGTCGCCCTTCTGGATGATATCGCCTTCCTGAACGGCGATATGCTTGCCCTTCGGGATCAGATATTCCTGCGGATCGGAATCGTCGCCTTCCAGCGGATGCAGGATGACGCGGCGCTTGTTCTTGTAGTCCTTGCCGAATTCGACCCGGCCCGAACGCTCGGCGATGATCGCGTGGTCCTTGGGACGACGCGCCTCGAAGAGTTCGGCGACGCGCGGCAGACCGCCGGTGATGTCGCGGGTCTTGGCCGATTCCAGCGGAATACGGGCAAGCACGTCACCGGCATTGATCTTGCCGCCGTCCTCGACCGAAAGAATGGCGCCGGCGGCCAGGAAGTAACGCACTTCCGTGCCGTTCGGCTGCAGGATCGGATGCCCCTTCTCGTCGCGCAGGCCGATACGCGGACGCAGGTCCGAGGTCTTCGGCTGGCCGCGCCAGTCGATGACTTCCTTGTTGGCGATACCGGTCGCCTCGTCCGTCGCCTCGCGCATCGAGACGCCTTCGACGAGATCCATGTAGGCCGCGTAACCTTCGCGTTCCGAGATGATCGGCAGGGTCCGGGGATCCCACTCGACCAGCTTCACGCCCTTGGTCACGCTCTGGCCTTCGTCGAAGAACAGGCGCGCGCCATAGGCGACGCGATGGCGGGCACGTTCGCGGCCGTTGGCATCGACCAGGATGAGTTCGCAATTGCGGCTCATCACGACCATGCGCTTCGAGCTGTCGACGACGATGTGACGGTTGTTGATCTTGATCGTGCCGTCGATCGTCGCCTCGACGCTGTTCTTTTCCGAGAACTGCGCCGCGCCGCCGATGTGGAAGGTACGCATGGTGAGCTGCGTGCCCGGCTCGCCGATCGACTGCGCCGCGATGACACCCACGGCTTCGCCCATGTTGACGGGCGTGCCCCGGGCCAGATCCCGGCCATAGCAACGGGCGCAGGCACCGCCATCCGCCTCGCAGGTCAGGACCGAGCGGATCAGCACCGACTGGACGCCGGCCTTGGTCACGCGCTCGACGTCATCCTCGAGGATCATCTCGCCGGCCGCGACCACGAGGGCCGAGGTCGCGGGGTCGACGATGTCGATCGCCGCGGTACGGCCGAGGATCCGGTCGCCCAGGGGCTCGATCACATCGCCGCCTTCGACGACTTCGGTCACGGTCAGGCCGTTCGAGGTGCCGCAATCGTCGACGACGATGATGCAGTCCTGCGCCACGTCGACCAGACGGCGGGTCAGGTAACCCGAGTTCGCCGTCTTCAGCGCGGTATCGGCCAGACCCTTGCGGGCACCGTGGGTCGAGTTGAAGTACTCGAGAACCGACAGACCTTCCTTGAAGTTCGAGATGATCGGCGTCTCGATGATTTCACCCGACGGCTTGGCCATGAGGCCGCGCATCCCGGCGAGCTGCTTCATCTGCGCCGCCGAACCACGAGCGCCCGAATGGGCCATCATGTAGATCGAGTTGATCGGCTTGGCACGGCCCGTGGCCTCGTCGATCACGACCGACGAGATTTCCTTCATCATCTCGTCGGCGACCTTGTCGGTGCACTGGGCCCAGGCGTCGATGACCTTGTTGTACTTCTCGCCCTGGGTGATCAGACCGTCGAGATACTGCTGCTCGTATTCCTTGGCCTGTTCCTGGGTGGCCGCGACCAGCGCGTCCTTCGCCTTCGGAATGACCATGTCGTCCTTGCCGAAGGAAATGCCGGCGCGGCAGGCATGGGCATAGCCGAGCGCCATCAGGCGATCGGCGAAGATCACCGTCTCCTTCTGGCCGCAATGGCGGTAGACGGTATCGATGACGGTCGAAATGTCCTTCTTGGTCAACAGCTTGTTGATCATCGAGAAGGGCACGTTCTTGTGCCGCGGCAGCAGCTCGGACAGCAGCATGCGGCCCGGGGTGGTCTCGACGCGAACGACGATCGGATCACCATTGCCGTCGACCGTGTGCAGGCGCGCGCGGATCTTGGTGTGCAACGTGACCGACTTCGAATCGAGCGCCGCCTGGATCTCGTTGATGTTGGCGAAGGCCATGCCGTCGCCCGGCTCGTTCGGCCTCTCCATCGTCAGGTAATAGACGCCGAGGACGATGTCCTGCGACGGCACGATGATCGGCTTGCCGTTGGCGGGGCTGAGGATGTTGTTGGTCGACATCATCAGCACGCGGGCTTCGAGCTGGGCTTCGAGCGACAGCGGCACGTGAACCGCCATCTGGTCGCCGTCGAAGTCGGCATTGAAGGCCGCGCAGACGAGCGGATGCAGCTGGATCGCCTTGCCTTCGATCAGCGTCGGCTCGAAAGCCTGGATGCCGAGACGGTGCAGCGTGGGCGCCCGGTTGAGCATGACCGGATGTTCGCGGATCACCTCTTCGAGGATGTCCCAGACCTCCGGCCGCTCCTTCTCGACCATCTTCTTCGCCATCTTGATCGTGGTGGCGATGCCCTTCATGTCCAGCTTGGCGTAGATGAAGGGCTTGAAGAGTTCGAGCGCCATCTTCTTCGGCAGGCCGCACTGGTGGAGCTTCAGCTCCGGCCCGACGACGATGACCGAACGACCCGAATAGTCGACGCGCTTGCCGAGGAGGTTCTGGCGGAACCGGCCCTGCTTGCCCTTCAGCATGTCCGAGATCGACTTCAGCGGACGCTTGTTGGCGCCCGTGATCACCCGGCCGCGACGGCCGTTGTCGAACAGGGCGTCGACCGCTTCCTGCAACATGCGCTTTTCGTTGCGGACGATGATGTCCGGCGCGCGCAGCTCGATCAGACGCTTCAGGCGGTTGTTGCGGTTGATGACGCGGCGGTACAGGTCATTCAGATCCGAGGTCGCGAAGCGGCCACCGTCCAGCGGCACCAGCGGGCGCAACTCGGGCGGGATCACCGGCACGACGGTCAGGATCATCCATTCCGGACGGTTGCCGGATTCGATGAAGGACTCGATCAGCTTCAGGCGCTTCACGATCTTCTTCGGCTTGGCTTCCGACGTCGTGGTCGCGAGTTCCTGGCGCAGTTCGTCGCGCTCGCCCTCGAGGTCGAGCTTTTCGAGCATCTTGCGGATCGCCTCGGCGCCGATGCCGGCCTCGAAGCTGTCCTCGCCATACTCGTCCTGAGCGCGGATGAAGTCTTCCTCGTTAAGAAGCTGGTTACGCTTCAGCGCGGTCAGACCCGGCTCGGTCACGACGTAATTCTCGAAATAGAGAATCCGTTCGAGATCCTTCAGGGTCATGTCCATCAGAAGGCCGATGCGCGAGGGCAGCGACTTCAGGAACCAGATGTGCGCGACGGGCGAAGCCAGTTCGATATGGCCCATGCGCTCGCGCCGGACCTTCGACAGGGTGACCTCGACGCCGCATTTCTCGCAGGTGATCCCGCGATACTTCATGCGCTTGTACTTGCCGCACAGGCACTCGTAGTCCTTGATCGGCCCGAAGATCTTGGCGCAGAACAGGCCATCCCGCTCCGGCTTGAAGGTGCGGTAGTTGATCGTCTCCGGCTTCTTGATCTCGCCATGGGACCAGGCGCGGATCTTTTCGGGGCTGGCGATCGAGATCTTGATCTGATCGAAGGCCTGGGTACCGGGGGCGTGGCCGAACAGGGCCATAACCTCTTGGTTCATCACTTTGCTCCCTCATGCGGCGCGGGCATACCCGACGCCGCTCGGTTGCGGAAAATCATGGTCGACAATTCAGGCATCGGCAAGGACACCGCGCTTACGCGCTGCCCTTGCCGCCCATGTCGACGTTGAGGCCGAGAGACCGCATTTCCATGACGAGGACGTTGAACGATTCCGGAATACCGGCCTCGAAATTGTCCTCGCCGCGCACGATCGCCTCATAAACCTTGGTGCGGCCCGCGACGTCGTCCGACTTCACGGTCAGCATTTCCTGGAGCGTGTAGGCGGCGCCATAAGCCTGGAGCGCCCACACTTCCATTTCGCCGAAGCGCTGGCCACCGAACTGGGCCTTGCCGCCCAGCGGCTGCTGGGTGACGAGGCTGTAGGGGCCGATCGACCGGGCGTGGATCTTGTCGTCCACCAGGTGATGCAGCTTCAGCATGTAGATGTAGCCGACCGTGACCTTGCGGTCGAAGGTCTCGCCGGTACGGCCGTCGATCAGCGTGCTCTGACCCGAGGAGGCGAAGCCCGCCATCTTCAGGTAGTCCTCGATGTCGGACGGCTGGGCGCCGTCGAACACCGGGGTCGCGATCGGCACGCCGCGGCGCAGATTGTCCGCCATCTCCAGCAGCTGGCTGTCCTCGAGAGGCTCGATCTTCTCGGCGTATTCGGTCGCCGAATAGATGGTCTGCAGCTTCTCGCGGAGGGTGATCGCCGCCGCGTTGCCGCGACGGATCTTGTCCGCCACTTCGCCGATCTGGCGGCCGAGACCGGCCGTGGCCCAGCCGAGGTGGGTTTCCAGGATCTGCCCGACGTTCATGCGCGAAGGCACGCCGAGGGGGTTCAGCACGATGTCGACATTGGTGCCATCCTCGAGATAGGGCATGTCCTCGCGCGGCATGATCCGCGAGATGACGCCCTTGTTCCCGTGACGGCCGGCCATCTTGTCGCCCGGCTGCAGCTTGCGCTTCACCGCGACGAAGACCTTGACCATCTTCATCACGCCCGGCTGCATCTCGTCGCCGCGCTGCAGCTTCTCGACCTTGTCCTCGAAACGCTTCTGCAGACGGTCCTTGGCTTCGTCGAAGTGCTTCTTCAGCGCCTCGATGTCGAGATTGGTCTGCTCGTCGCCCTTGATCGCGACCTGCCACCACTGACCCTTGGTCAGTTCGGACAGGCCCGCTTCGTCGACGGTCAGGCCGGACCGCATCCCCTTGGGACCCGACGCCACCGTCTTGCCCAGCAGCAGGACCTTGAGACGGCCATAGACGTTACGCTCCAGGATCGCGAGTTCGTCGTCGCGGTCCTTGGCCAGGGTCTCGATCTGCTCGCGCTCGATCGCCAGGGCGCGTTCGTCCTTGTCGACGCCGTGACGGTTGAAGACGCGGACCTCGACCACCGTGCCGGCGACGCCCGGCGGCAGACGCAGCGAGGTATCACGGACGTCGGACGCCTTCTCGCCGAAGATGGCGCGCAGCAGCTTCTCTTCCGGGGTCATCGGGCTTTCGCCCTTCGGCGTCACCTTGCCGACCAGGATGTCGCCCGGCTTCACTTCGGCGCCGATGTAGACGATGCCCGCCTCGTCGAGGTTCTTCAGGCCTTCTTCACCGATGTTCGGAATGTCGCGGGTGATTTCCTCGGGCCCGAGCTTGGTATCGCGGGCCATCACTTCGAATTCCTCGATGTGGATCGAGGTGAAGACGTCTTCCGACACGATCCGTTCCGAGATCAGGATCGAATCTTCGAAGTTGTAGCCATTCCACGGCATGAAGGCGACGAGCACGTTGCGGCCGAGCGCGAGTTCGCCCAGCTCGGTCGACGGACCGTCGGCGATGATGTCGCCCTTGTTGACGAGATCGCCCACCTTCACCAGCGGACGCTGGGTGATGCAGGTGTTCTGGTTCGAGCGTTGGAACTTCAGCAGGCGATAGATGTCGACGCCCGCGGCGGCCGGATCCGTCTCCTCGGAGGCCCGCACCACGATACGAGTGCCGTCGATCTGGTCGACGACGCCGGAACGCCGGGCGACCTGGGTCACGCCGGAATCGCGGGCCACCGTCGCTTCCATGCCGGTGCCGACCAGCGGCGCTTCCGCCTTGATCAGCGGCACGGCCTGGCGCTGCATGTTCGAGCCCATGAGGGCGCGGTTCGCGTCGTCATTCTCGAGGAAGGGAATGAGCGCGGCGGCGACCGAGACGAGCTGCTTGGGCGAGACGTCCATCAGCTGGATCGCGGAGGGCAGACGCATCTCGAACTCGCCCGCCTCGCGGCAGGACACGAGATCGGCGGTGAAGCGGCCTTCCTCGTCCAGTTCGGCGTTGGCCTGGGCGATCGTGTATTTGCCCTCTTCCATCGCCGACAGATAGACGACCTCGTTGGTCACCTTGTGGTCGATCACCTTGCGGTACGGCGTCTCGATGAAACCGTACTGGTTCACGCGGGCATAGGTCGCCAGCGAGTTGATCAGACCGATATTCGGGCCTTCCGGCGTCTCGATCGGGCAGATGCGGCCGTAATGCGTCGGGTGCACGTCGCGCACCTCGAAGCCGGCGCGCTCGCGGGTCAGACCGCCCGGGCCAAGCGCCGAGAGGCGGCGCTTGTGGGTGATTTCCGACAAGGGATTGGTCTGATCCATGAACTGCGAGAGCTGCGACGAGCCGAAGAATTCGCGAACCGCCGCGGCGGCGGGCTTCGCGTTGATCAGGTCGTGCGGCATCACGGTCTCGATCTCGACCGAGGACATGCGCTCGCGGATCGCCCGCTCCATGCGGAGAAGGCCGATACGATACTGGTTCTCCATCAGCTCGCCGACCGAGCGGACGCGGCGGTTGCCGAGGTGATCGATGTCGTCGATCTCGCCGCGGCCGTCCTTCAGCTCGACCAGGGTCTTGATGACCGCGAGGATATCTTCCTTGCGCAGGGTGCGCTGGGTATCCGGCGTCTCGAGGCTGAGGCGCGAGTTCATCTTCACCCGGCCGACGGCCGAGAGGTCGTAACGCTCCTCGTCGAACAGCAGGCCGAGGAACAGCGACGACGCGGTGTCGAGGGTCGGCGGCTCGCCCGGGCGCATGACGCGATAGATTTCGATCAGCGCCTGCTCGTAGGACTGGCTCTTGTCCGCCATCATGGTGTTGCGGATATAGGGGCCGACCGAGACATGGTCGATGTCGAGGGCATGGAATTCCTCGACGCCCGATTCCTCGAGCAGCTTGACGGCGGCTTCGGTCAGTTCCTCGCCGGCCTCGATCAGGATCTCGCCGGTTTCCTCGTTGATCATGTCATAGGACGCATAGCGCCCGACGAGATCGGACGAGGACACGAACAGCTCCTCGACGCCTTCCTCGCGCAGCTTCTTCGCCATGCGCGGGGTCACCTTGGTGCCCGCCGCGACGACGACCGCGCCAGTCTTGGCGTCGATCAGGTCGACGAGCGGCTTCACGCCGCGCAGACGCTCCGGCTCGAACGGGGTGCGCCACTGGCCCTGGCCGAGGGAACCCGAGCGGCGGAACACGATCGAGCGGTAGAAATGGTTCAGGATCTCCTCGGCGGTCATGCCGAGGGCGAACATCAGCGTCGTCGCCGGCAGCTTGCGGCGGCGATCGATGCGGACATGCACCAGATCCTTCGCGTCGAACTCGAAATCGAGCCACGAACCGCGATAGGGAATGACGCGGGCGGCGAAGAGATACTTGCCGCTCGAATGGGTCTTGCCGCGGTCATGGTCGAAGAAGACGCCCGGGCTGCGGTGCATCTGCGAGACGATGACGCGCTCGGTGCCATTGACGACGAAGGTGCCATTGGCCGTCATCAGGGGCATGTCGCCCATGTAGACGTCCTGCTCCTTGATATCGAGCACGGACTTGGCGCCGGTATCCTCGTCGGTTTCGAAGACGATCAGGCGGAGCGTGACCTTCAGCGGGGCGGCGAAGGTCATGCCGCGCTGCTGGCATTCCTCGACGTCATACTTCGGGTGCTCGAATTCATATTTCACGAACTCGAGATGGGCGTTCTCGGAAAAGTCCTTGATCGGGAAGACCGACTTGAACACCCCCTGGATGCCCGTGTCGGTGCGCTTCTCGGCGCTCACGTCGATCTGCAGGAACTGGTCGTAGCTCGACTTCTGAACTTCGATCAGATTCGGCATGGTCGTCACTTCGGGAATACGCCCGAAGGACTTACGGACCCGCTTGCGGCCGGTGAAGGAAATCGCCATGGGACCCTCGCGACAACGTCTCTACTGCGCTTCTGGCTTGATGGGGGGCGGCGCGCAGCCTCTGCCCCTTCATCGCCCATCCGGGCCGGCCCCTCGTCGGAGGGGGAAACCGGGGGCAGGCGAACCCGCCCCCGGCAACTTCCGAAGTCGTTAAATTACTTAACGACGACCTTGGCACCGGCCGACTCGACCTGGGCCTTGATCTTCTCGGCTTCGTCCTTGGAGACGCCGGCCTTGATTTCCTTCGGCGCGCCTTCGACCAGATCCTTGGCTTCCTTGAGGCCAAGACCGGTGATGGCGCGGACTTCCTTGATCACGTTGATCTTCTTGTCGCCGGCTTCCTGCAGGATGACGGTGAACTCGGTCTGCTCTTCGACCGGGGCGGCGGCAGCGGCCGGGCCGGCGGCGGCAACGGCCACCGGAGCGGCGGCGGAGACGCCCCACTTCTCTTCGAGGAGCTTCGACAGCTCGGCGGCCTCGATGACGGTGAGGGCCGAGAGTTCTTCAACGATACGGGCCAGATCAGCCATTTTGATACGTCCTTGTAGTCAACTGGATTGGGTTGATGTGGTGGCTCACGCCGCCTGCTCTTCGTCCTTTTTGGCATAAGCCGACAGAACCCTGGCGAGCTGACCGCCCGGCGCCTGCAGCACCGATGCGATCCGCGACGCGGGCGTCTGGATCATGCCAAGGAGCCTGCCGCGAAGTTCGTCGAGCGACGGCAGCGTCGCGAGGGCCTTGACACCCTCGACGTCCAGCTGCTGACCGCCCATGACCCCGCCCTTCAGAACGAACTTGTCGTTCTTCTTGGCGTATTCGACCGCGACCTTCGCCGCGGCGACGGGATCGGTCGAATAGGCGATCGCGGTCGGGCCTTTCAGCAGGTCCGCGATGCCTTCGAACTTCGTGCCCTGGAGAGCAAGCTTGGTGAGCCGGTTCTTGGAAACCTTGAAGCTGGCACCCGCAGCGCGCATCTGGCGACGAAGATCGGTGATCTCCGAGACCTTCAGCCCGCTGTAGTGACCGACAACCACCAGGGAAGTCTCGTTGAAGACCTCCGAGAGGGTCGCGACCAGCTCCTTCTTTGCGGCTCTGTCCACCTTGTTACTCCCGAGTTACCCGGCGACACACCATGCCCCGCCGGGCTGTTTCTGCCAGAATCACGGAGAAATCCCCGCGATCCGTGACACCTGTCCCGAGAAAGACCCAATCCCAGCCCCGGGGTACGGCCCCGGGTCCGAATTCGGACTACTCCCGTCTATGCTGGCGGATTTTAAGTGCCGCGGGTAGGAACCCGTGACACACCAGCAGTCTCGGACAGGGTGGCGCTCCGTTGCCGGATCGCCTCTTCCCACCCCCTCGCGGAAGCGGGAAACCCTGAAAATCCCCCGGCCCTTCGGCCGGGAGACTCCCAATTCTTCAGAAGATCGAAGAAACGTCAGCCGACAACCGACGAAACTTCGACCTTGATGCCCGGGCCCATGGTCGAGGACACCGCCACCTTCTTCAGGTAGGTGCCCTTGGCGCCCGTCGGCTTCGCGCGCGACACCGCGTCGACGAAAGCCTTGATGTTCTGCTCGAGGGCTTCCGGCGAGAAGCTGGCCTTGCCGACACCGGCCTGCAGGACGCCGGCCTTCTCGACACGGAATTCCACCTGCCCGCCCTTGGCCGCCTTGACGGCGCCGGCGACGTCACCGGTCACCGTGCCCAGCTTCGGGTTCGGCATCAGGCCGCGCGGGCCGAGCACCTTGCCGAGCTTGCCGACGACGACCATCATGTCCGGCGTCGCGATGCAACGGTCGAAGTTGATGTTGCCGGCCTGGACTTCGGCGGCGAGGTCATCGGCACCGACGATGTCGGCGCCGGCGGCCTTGGCCAGCTCGGCCTTCTCGCCCTTGGCGAAGACGGCGACGCGGACGGTCTTGCCCGTGCCGTTCGGCAGGGTGACGACGCCGCGAACCATCTGGTCGGCGTGACGCGGATCGACGCCGAGATTCAGCGCGACCTCGATGGTCTCGTCGAACTTCGCCGTGGCGCGCTCGCGGATCATCTTCACCGCGTCGGTCAGCGGATAGCTCTTCGCCGGATCGATGCCTTCGGCGGCCTTGCGCAGACGCTTTGCGATAGCCATGGGATTACTCCTTCACCGCAAGGCCCATCGACCGGGCGGAGCCGGCGATCTGGCGGGCAACGGCCTCGACGTCGTTGGAATTCGAGTCCTTGATCTTGATCGCGGCGATTTCGCGGATCTGATCCATCGAAACGGAACCGACCGTGCCACGACCCGGGGTCGTCGAACCCTTGTTCAGGTTGGCGGCCTTCTTCAGATAGAAGGTCACCGGCGGGGTCTTGGTCACGAAGGTGAACGACTTGTCCGAATAGACAGTGATCACCACCGGGATCGGAATCCCCTTCTCGAGGTTCGCCGTTTCCGCGTTGAACTGCTTGCAGAACCCCATGATGTTCACGCCGCGCTGGCCCAGCGCGGGGCCGATCGGCGGGGACGGGTTGGCGGCGCCAGCCTTCACCTGCAACTTGATGTAACCGTCAATCTTCTTTGCCATGACATCCCTCCTGGCCGTATCCCGAAAGCGGGAAGCGGCCGGTTGATCCGGGAGGTTGTGGGTACGGCCCCTGGTGGTCTCCCCAGGATGGCCTCCCGCACCGACCGCCGCGCCTCCTCAAGGGAAACGCGGTAGCCCCTCGCCTTTTCCCTCAGATCTTCTCGACCTGAGCGAATTCCAGTTCGACCGGGGTCGCCCGGCCGAAAATCGAAACCGCGACCTTGAGACGCGAACGCTCGTGGTCGACATCTTCCACCACGCCGTTGAACGAGGTGAAGGGGCCGTCCGCCACCCGAACCTGTTCGCCGATCTCGTAGGTGATCGTGCTCTTGGGCCGCTCGATGCCTTCCTGCACCTGGTGCAGGATATGCTGCGCCTCACGCTCGGAAATCGGCGTCGGCTTGCCGGCGGGACCAAGGAAACCCGTGACCTTGGCGGTATTCTTGATCAGGTGATAACCCTGATCGCTCATTTCCATCTTCACCAGCACATAGCCGGGATAGAACTTGCGTTCGGCGTTCACCTTCTGGCCACGGCGGATCTCGACCACTTCCTCGGTCGGCACCAGGACTTCCTGGATCTGATCCTGCATGCCGTGCTGCTCGGCCTGCTCGCGGATCGAGCCCGCGACCTTCTTCTCGAAGCCCGAATAGGCGTGAACGATGTACCAGCGCGCTGCCATGACCTTACGCTCCGAAGCCGAGGATCAGTTCGACCAGCTTGGAAAGGCCGATATCCACTGCAAGGAAAAATATAGAGGCAACCACAACCATGACAAACACGAACAGGGTCGTGATACCGGTCTCCTTGCGCGACGGCCAAGTGACCCTGGAGACTTCCTGGCGCACCTGCCGGGCAAATTCGATCGGACTCGACTTGCTCATGCCCTGTCACTCACCCTTGCGTTCAGGAACCCCGATACCGGAGCCCCGATTTCCAACGAGCCTAGGGCCGGGATGCGGTTGCCCGCGTCCGGCCCTTTGCCCTTCGATCTGACAACCCGCCCGGATGCTCACCCGCGAAGGATGGCAGGAGTGGAGGGGCTCGAACCCCCAGCCCCCGGTTTTGGAGACCGGTGCTCTACCAATTGAGCTACACTCCTAAGGACCCGGCCAGGTATCCTTCAAACCTTACTTCTCGATCGATGCGACGACGCCGGCACCGACGGTGCGGCCGCCTTCGCG
>JAOZVS010000052.1 GCA_025869435.1 Zavarzinia sp. | reverse complement strand
CCCTCGTCCTCGCCGATTCGGACGCGGTCGAGGTCGGCGATATCGTGCTGGCGATCGGCAATCCCTTCGGCGTCGGCCAGACCGTGACGCAAGGCATCGTCTCCGCCGTGGCGCGGACCCAGGTCGGCGTGTCCGACTATCGCTTCTTCATCCAGACCGACGCGGCGATCAACCCGGGCAATTCCGGCGGCGCCCTCATCGACCTGAAGGGCCAATTGGTCGGCGTCAATTCCTCGATCTATTCCCGTGACGGCGGCTCGCTCGGCATCGGTTTCGCCATTCCGTCGTCGATGGTGCGCAGTGTCATCCAGGCGGCGCGCAGTGGCGGCCGCATCGTCCGGCCCTGGTTGGGCGCGACGGGCCAGCCTGTCACCTCGGATCTGGCGACGGGCCTTGGCCTCGACCGGCCGCGCGGCGTGCTGGTCAATGGCCTGTCCGCTGGTGGCCCGGCGGAGCGGGGCGGCCTGAAGGTCGGCGATGTCATCCTGTCGGTCGACGGCCATCCGGTGACCGACGAGGATGCCCTGACCTTCCGCCTGGCCACCCATGACGTCGGCGGCTCGATCAAGCTCGGCCTGTGGCGGAAGAGCCAGGCGACCGAAGTGACCATCGCCCTCGAGGCGCCGCCCGAGACGCCCGCGCGCGATCAGCGCGTCATCGACGGGCGCAATCCTTTCGCCGGGGCGACGGTGGTGAATCTCTCGCCCGCGGTGGCCGAGGAAATCGGCCGGGCCACGGCGGCGGATGGCGTCGTGATTCTTGAAGTGGCCGGGGGTTCGGCCGCCGATCGGGTCGGCTTCCAGGTGGGCGACCGGATCGCCAAGCTGAACGACGTCGACATCAAGAGCACCAAGGACCTGGTCGACACGATCGCCGCGCGCTCCCGTGCCTGGCGCATCACGATCGAACGGGGCGGCCGGGAAATCTCGACCGTCCTGCCGCGATGAGCGACCTGTTCGAGGCGGCGGGGCTGGGGCCGAAACCCCGGCTCCCGGACGGCACGGCGGCGGTCCCGGCGGATGACGCCGCTCGCCCGCTGGCCGACCGCTTGCGCCCCGCCCGCCTCGAGGATGTGGTCGGCCAGGATCATATCGTCGCCGCCGACAGTCCGCTCGGCCGCATGATCAAGGCGCATCGCCTGTCATCCCTCATTCTCTGGGGGCCGCCGGGCACGGGCAAGACCACCATCGCCCGGCTGCTGGCGGCGGCGGCGGGGTATGATTTCGAACAGATCTCGGCGATTTTCTCCGGTGTCGCCGATCTCAAGAAAGTCTTCGAAGCCGCGCGCCAGCGCCGCCGCATGGGCCGCCGCACCTTGCTCTTCGTCGACGAAATCCACCGCTTCAACCGGGCGCAGCAGGACGGCTTCCTGCCCTTCGTCGAGGATGGCACGGTGGTCCTCGTCGGCGCGACCACGGAAAATCCCTCGTTCGAGCTGAATGCCGCGCTGCTCTCCCGCGCGCAAGTTCTCGTCCTCAACCGGCTGGAGGCGCCGGCGCTCGAGCAATTGCTGGCCCGGGCCGAGGCGCTGACGGGGAAAGCCCTGCCGCTGCAGCCCGAAGCGCGGGCGGCGCTGATCGAGATGGCCGATGGCGATGGCCGCTATCTCCTCAACCTCGCCGAGGAATTGCTGACCATGGAGGCCCCGGCCCCCCTCGACATCGAGGGACTGACCGAGGTCGTACAGCGCCGCGCGCCGCTCTACGACAAGGCGCAGGAAGGCCATTACAATCTGATCTCCGCCCTGCACAAGTCGATGCGGGGTTCGGATGTCGATGCCGCGCTCTACTGGTACGCGCGGATGCTGGCGGGGGGCGAAGGGCCGCTTTACATCACGCGGCGGCTGGTCCGTTTCGCGGTCGAGGATATCGGCATCGCCGACCCCCAGGCCCTCGTCGTCGCCAATGCCGCCAAGGAAGCCTATGACTTCCTCGGCAGTCCGGAAGGCGAACTGGCGATCGCCAACGCGGTGATCTATCTCGCGACGGCGCCCAAATCGAATGCCGCCTACAAGGCTTATGGCGCCGCCAGCCGCGCGGCCCGGGAAACGGGCAGCCTGATGCCGCCCAAGCATATCCTGAACGCGCCGACCAGGCTGATGAAGGACCTCGGTTACGCGGCCGGTTACGCCTATGACCACGACGCGCCGGACGATTTCTCGGGCCAGGATTACTTCCCCGAGGCGATGGGACGCCAGCAGTTCTACAACCCCAAGGGCAAGGGCTTCGAGCACGAGATCCGCCGCCGCATCGACCATTGGGCCGACCTGCGGCGCAAGCGGAAGGAAGGCGCGTGAGCGGGGGTAAGGAACTTAGGGATTGTTGGAGCGTACCCGTTTCTGTACAATCGGGTTATGAAAACAACCTCCTACAGCGAGTTGCGCCGCAATCTGGCGTCTTCCCTTGACAGTGTGGTCGAGGATCACGAACCGGTGATCATCACCCGTGGCGGCGGCAAGCCCGCGGCGGTGCTGATGTCGCTGGAGGATTTCGCTTCCTTCGAGGAGACCAGATATCTGCTTCGTTCGTCCAGCAATGCGGAGCGGCTGGCGGAGGCGGTTCTGGAATTGGATCAAGGTGGCGGCCATATCCGCGTGCTGAAGGAATGAAGCTGGTCTTCCATGAGCGCGCCTGGGAAGACTACCTCCATTGGCAGGTTCATGATCCCCGATTGTTGTCTCGCATCAACAATTTGATCAGGGAATGCTGCCGGACGCCCTTTGCTGGCACGGGAAAGCCGGAGCCATTGCGCGGGCCGCTCTCTGGATGGTGGTCGAGGCGCATCACCTTGGAGCATCGACTCGTCTACAGGCCGACCGAAGACTCGCTTCTGATTGCCCAATGCCGGTATCACTACTGAGATCCCCGTATAGGGCATGATATTCGGCGACAGCGGGTGATGGCGAGAGCACCTGGCAGATATTCCGTTCAAGTCCAACCCGCGCTGTCCCGATGATCGAACAAGAAGCATCCGCCCCCCCGACTGAATTCCGCGACGGCCTGGTGGCTACCTTGCCGGCGATCGTCGCCGCCGTGCCCTTCGCCGTGCTGCTGGGGGCGCTGTCCGGCGACAGGGGGGTGTCGGTCGCCGAAATGGGCTTGATGTCGGCGCTGGTCTTCGCCGGGGCATCGCAATTCGTCGCGCTCGACGGCTGGGGCGTGCCGCCGGTCTGGTGGCTGCTGGGGCTGACCGCCCTTGTCGTCAACCTGCGCCATGCCTTGATGAGCGCGTCGCTGGTCCGCCATCTCGGGGCCTTCCCGCGCTGGGGGCGGGTGCTGGCGCTGCTGTTCATGGTCGACGAGGCCTGGGCCTTCGCCGAGGCACGGGCGGCGACCCGGCGCCTGACCCCGGCCTTCTATGCCGGGATGGTGGTGCTGTTCTATCCGTCCTGGGTGCTGGCGACCCTGGCGGGCGCCCTCGCCGGCAGCCTGATCGAGGATCCGGCGGCGCTTGGCCTCGACTTCGCCTTCATCGCCATTTTCGTCGTGCTGGTCGCCGGCTTTCGCCACCGGCCGCGCTTCTTCGCCGTGGTCGCGGCCAGCGTCGGGGCCTCCGTGCTGACCGATCTGCTGCTGCCCGGCGCCTGGTCGATCATGGCCGGGGCCGGCGCCGGGATGCTGGTCGCCGCCTTCGGTCCCGCTGGCGGCGAGGGGAGAGCATGAGCATTTCGCTGGACGCCCTGCTGGCCATCCTCGCCATGGCCGCCGCCACCATGGCCTGCCGGCTGGCCGGTCTCGTCCTGCCGACCCCTCTGATCGGGACGGGGCGCCTTGCCCGGGCTTTCGACGCCATGCCGGTCGCCATCCTGTCGGCCATTCTCGCGCCCCTGCTGCTCACGCGCGGACCGGCCGATGCCTTGGCCGGGGCGGTGGTGATCCTGGCGGCGACGCGGCTGCCGATGATCGCGGTGATCGCGCTCGGGGTGGGCGCCGCCGCGGCCGCGCGCGCGTGGCTTTGTGCGCGGCCCGTGTCCGGTCTGCCCTGCGCCCGGCGCAGTCGTGCGCGCCGTGATTAGCGGCTATCGTTTGCCGCCCAAGCAGGGAGGCAAGGATGATCGAGCTTTATTACTGGCCGACGCCCAACGGCTGGAAGATCAGCATCATGCTGGAAGAATGCGGTCTGCCCTATGCGGTGAAGACCGTGAATATCGGCAAGGGCGAGCAGTTCGAGCCCGCCTTTCTCGCGATTTCGCCCAACAACCGGATGCCGGCCATCGTCGACACGGCGCCGGCGGATGGTGGGGCGCCGATCTCGGTCTTCGAATCGGGGGCGATCCTGCAATATCTCGGTCGCAAGACCGGCAAATTCTATCCCCAGGACGAGCGCGGCCGGGTCGAGACCGAGCAATGGCTGTTCTGGCAGATGGGCGGTCTCGGCCCCATGGCCGGCCAGGCCCATCATTTCCGGCAGTACGCGCCCGAAAAGATCGACTACGGCATCAACCGCTACACCAATGAGGTCAACCGGCTTTACGGCGTCATGAACAAGCGCCTCGCCGACCGGCCCTTCCTCGCCGGGGATTATTCCATCGCCGACATGGCGGCCTGGCCCTGGGTCGTGCCCTACAAGAATCAGGGCCAGGACCTGGATGATTTCCCGAACCTGAAACGCTGGTTCGAGACGATCGAGGACCGGCCCGCGGTGCAGAAGGGGTTCGCCGTCGGCAAGGAGCTGCGGAAGCCCATCACCGACAATGAAGAAGCCAAGAAGGTCCTGTTCGGACAGAAAGCCCGCCCATGAGCGATACAGTCTTCGAAGCGGTGACCGACGATGAGGTCCGCGCCCTGTTTCCGGTGATTTCCCAGCTCCGGCCCCATCTCGCGGGGCCGGACGATCTGCTGAGCCGGGTCAAGCGGATGCGGGCGGATGGCTTTCGCCAGATCTGGCGGGCGGGCGATGATGGCACGCCCGTCGCCGTCGCCGGCTTTCGCATTTACGAGACGCTTTACGCCGGGCTGAAACTCTATGTCGACGATCTGGTGACGACCGAGGCGCGGCGGGGCCTTGGCGACGGCACGGTGCTGATGGACTGGATGGTGGCGGAAGCCAGGGCCAGGGGCTGCACCGAACTCGACCTCGATTCCGGCGTGCAGCGTTTCGCCGCCCATGGTTTCTATTTCGCCAAGGGCCTGCATATCGCCAGCTATCACTTCAAGCGCGCGGTCTGACCGGCGCAAGGGGCGGGGGCATGAGGACATTCGACGACATCCTTGCCCTCGCCGCCGCCCGCAAGGGCGGTAGGGTGGCGCTGGAAGCCCTGCTGGCAACGACGCCGTCCCGGCCGCCGGCCGAGATCGCGGCCCTGACCGACGACCGCATCCTGGCGGCGATGACGCGGCGGATCTTCGCCGCCGGTTTCTCGATCAAGGTGATCGACGGCAAATGGCCGGGTTTCGAGGCGGCTTTCGATGGCTTCGATCCGGGGCTTTGTGCCCTGATGTCGGACGACACATTCGATGCCCTCCTGAAGGATACAGGCATCGTGCGCAACGGCGCCAAGATCCGGGCGGTGCAGGTCAATGCCCAGATGCTGCGCGACCTCGCGAGGGAGAGCGGCACCGCCGCCCGCGCCTTCGCTGAATGGCCCGATGGCGATTACATCGGCCTCCTGGACCTGTTGAAGAAACGCGGTGCGCATCTGGGCGGCGACAGCGCCATGCGTTTCCTGCGCGACATCGGCAAGCCCGCCTTCATCCCGACCCCGGACGTGGTGACGGCCCTGATCCGCGAAGGCGTGCTGACCAAGGCGCCCGGCGGCAAGAAGGATTTCGCGGCGATTCAGGCCGCCTTCAACCGCTGGTCCGAAGAGTCCGGCCGCGACCTGACGGCGATCAGCCGGATCCTGGCGATGACGGTCGGCGACTGATGTCGCCGACGGTTACGGCTGCAGACCGAGCTGCTTGACCAGCGCGGGCATTCGCGCCTGCAGCGCCTGCGCGATGGCCCGGCGGGCGGCCTCGATCTGCGCCGGCGTCAGCTCGGCGCTTTGCCAGTCGAAATCGGGCATGATCTGGGTCAGGGCCATGTCGTTGGTCTCGGTCGAGAGCATGGTGTGGCCCACGGGCTCTAGGCTGGCCGGGTCGAGGACGTCGAGCGAGCCGAGGCAATAGAGCCTCGTCATGTGCTTGCCGCTGAACATCGAAGCCATGTCGATCAGGCCGCAGCCCATGTATTTCCGTTCGGAGGCGAGTATGGGATCGGTGAGCTCGAACATATCGACGAAGATATAGGCGTCGGCCCTGGTCGGCGCGGCGGCGACCGAAGGGGCGACGATGGTCCTGATGCGCCAGCTGTAAGACGAGCCCCTGTAATCGTCCTGATCGACGGGGACCGCCGGCACGGCCACGACCCGATAGCGCGGCTCCAGCGCCTCGCGCAGGGCGGCGGTGAGCATATCGGCCAGCTTCCATTCGGTCGCCGAATAGACATGGCCTTCGTTGGTGAAGATGGTGAGACCGAGATGGCTGGCGGGAATACTGTCCCAGGGGGCGACGATCACGCCGATGGTCTTGATCCCGCCGGAAACGTCGGTCGGGACGGGTTTGGGCGTCGGTCCGCAGGCCGCGAGCAGGGCGGTCGCCGCCAGCAGCAGCGGGGCAAGAAAACGCATGAACGAACTCCGGTCATGAATACGCACAGCCTATGCGCTTGTCGTGACCGTTTCTACCGCCCTTCCCACGAGCCGACGATGCGGTAGATCGCCTTGATCCGCGTGCAGTCGATGGGAAATTCGCGGGGCGAGGGGCTGAATTCCTTCAGCCAGAGTTCGTCGTCCGACTGGCGCAGGAACTGCTTCACATAGGCTTCGTGATCGCCCAGCTCGACGACGACGAAACAGCCGCGCACCGGCGGCAGGTTGGGGTTCACGAACAGGAGATCGCCGGCCTGGAACTTCGGCTCCATCGAATCGCCGACGGCGTAGACGGCGAAGGCATTGGCGACACCGGCCAGCTGGGCCGGGCGATAGACATGTTCCAGCGCCTGCCCCTGATCGACGAAGAGCGCGTTGGCACCGCCTCGCGCCGCGCCGCAGACCGGCAGGTCGCGCGCCGGCTGGCCGCCCGGCCCGGTCGCCCAGAGAGAGGGGGGAGGCGCCGGCGTGGCCGGCTCTTCCTCGGGCAGGAGATCCTTGGGATCGCAGCCGAGGGGTTTGGCGAGGCGCAGCATCCAGTCGACGGTCATGCGCCGCTCGCCCCGCTCCAGCTTGACGATCTGCGAGCGGCCGGTATCGGCGAGTGTCGCCAGTTGATCCTGCGTCAGCCCGGCCCGGCGGCGCAGCTCGGCAAGGCGGTTTTGCATCGGTATGCTCCCGATCTGTGTGCGCTCACTTTACATCACTTGCCCGGAATGGGCAAAATGTTCTTGTTTTGTTCTAGTCGAGTGGTATCCTTCGCCGGTCTAGCGGCAAGGGGGTTGGCGGGCATGTGGACAAGCGCGATGGTTGAGGACTGGCTGGCGGAAGCCGCCGATACGTTGCGTCGCCTGCCGGACGGGGAGGCGAAATTCCGCCTCGGCCCGCGCTCCGCCTGGCCGGACGTGGTGCGCGACGCGGTTACCGCCCATGGCGCCGACGGGCCGAAAGTCCGGCTGGGGCCGCCCAGCCCCGGCGCCATCGACCGGCTGGAGCAGGTCATCTCCTGGTTGGCCCTGCTGACCGAGGCGCAGCGGCGAATCGCCTGGGCCCTCGCCAGCGGCATTCCGGTGGCCAAGCTGGCGCGGCTGATCGGTTGCCACCGCAACACGGTCGCCAACCGGCAGGCGGCGGCGCTGCGGGTGATCGCCGGGCACCTGAACCTTCCGCCGCCTCAGGGCGTGATGACGAAAATGTCCTGTCGGGGCGCGGCCGGTGTCGTCTCCCGGGCGAGGTAGTAGTTCATCCAGGCCTTCACCGCGTCGACATAGGGCTGGGTCGCGGGGATCACCTTGGCCCGGCCCGGCGGCCCGACGCGGGAGCCGCCATTGTAATGGCTGAGCGCGATGTCGACGGAATCGTAGCGGCTGATCAACTGGCCGAGGAAGCGGACCCCGGTGCGGATGTTCACGCGGGCGTCCCACAGGGTATCGGGATCGAGGCCGAATTCGCCCCGCGCCGTCGCCGGCATGATCTGCATGACGCCGCGCGCACCGGCCGGCGACAGGGCATTGGAGCGGAAGCCGGATTCGACCTTGGCCACCGCCTTGGCGAGGGCGAGGGAGACATTGCTGCCCGCCGTCTCCTCGGCCAGGATCTTCATGATCTCGGCGACCTGGGCCGAGGTCGGCGGCGGCACGGCGAGGGGGACCGGATTGGCCGGTGTCGGGGTCGCGGCGGGCGGCGGCGGCTTGGTCGCTTCCTTGATGACATAGGCGAGCACGGCGGGATCGAGCTGCGAGCGCTCGACCGCGTTCATCGCCTGATAATAGCGATAGGCGATGGCGACCCCGTCCGGCAGGCCGAGCAGATAGGCCCGCAGATACCATTCGAAGCTGAGGGGCGCGTTGCGGTCGAGCACGGTGCCGGTGCCCAGCATCCAGGCGATCGCCTCGGCCGAGCGGGCATCGCCGGCTTGCGCCGCGTCCAGCATGACCTGGGCATCCTCGAGATCGGCCTTGCCGAGGCGAAGATCGGTGAAGGCCTGCACCAGCCGCGCCCTGCCCGACGTGGCTGAAGCTGGCGGCGCCGTCAGGGCGGCGGCAAGGATAACGAGGATCGCGAGGCGCCGCGCCATGGGGCTCAGGTCAGGGTGACCGTGTCCCAGCCGTCGCCGTCGTAAACGGTGCGGCCGGCTTCGAGCCGGGCGCCGCCGGTGGCGACCAGCGCGACGGC
Organism: Zavarzinia sp.; assembly: GCA_025869435.1. GTDB lineage: Bacteria > Pseudomonadota > Alphaproteobacteria > Zavarziniales > Zavarziniaceae > Zavarzinia. The sequence continues at coordinate 4,392 of JAOZVS010000052.1, read as the reverse complement.
GGCGGGATAGAGCCGGTGTTCCGCCGCCAGCGTCCGCGCGGCCAGTTCATCGGGCGTATCACCGGGGTGCACGGGCACGACGGCCTGGCCGATGATCGGCCCGGCGTCCATGTCGGCGGTGACGAAATGGACGGTGCAGCCGGAAAAGCGCACGCCCGCCGCCAGGGCCTGTTCATGGACATGCACGCCCTTGAACGAGGGCAGCAGGCTGGGGTGGATGTTCACCATGCGGCCCAGCCATTTTTCGGTGAAGCCGGGGGTGAGCAGGCGCATGAAGCCGGCGAGGACGACGAGCTCGATCCCGGCAGCTTCCAGCGCGGCGTCGAGGGCGGCATCGAATTCCGCCCGCCCGGCATGGGCCTTGTGGTCGATGACCTGGGTCGGAATGCCCGCCGCCTCGGCCCGGGCGAGGCCGGCGGCGCCCGGCCGGTTGGACAGGACGAGGGCGATATCCGCCGGATAGGCTGGCTGGCTGGCGGCGGCGTCGAGCAGCGCCGCCATGTTCGAGCCCCGACCGGAGATCAGGATCGCCGTGCGCCGCTTGCCGCTCACGAGACGGACCAGAGCTTGTCCTGGCCCCAGCTGCCGGCGGGACCGATCACGGTGGTCTGGGCCTCGCCCTTGCGCTCGGTGATGCGGCCGACGATGCCGACGGTCTCGCCAGCACTGTGCAGCACGCGCAGGGCCTCGTCCGCCTTCTCGCGCGAAACGACCGCGATCATGCCGAGGCCGCAGTTGAACGTGTTGGCCAGTTCGCGGGCATCGAGCCGGCCGATCCTCTGCAGCCAGTCGTAGATCGCCGGCCAGGCCCAGCGCGCGGCGTCGAGTTCCGCCGCCGTGCCTTCGGGCAGCACGCGGGGCAGGTTGCCGATGATGCCGCTGCCGGTGATATGGGCGAAGGCCTTCACGAGGCCGGCCTTGTGGGCGGCGAGGGGGCCCTTCACATAGATCCTGGTCGGAGTCAGCAGGGTCTGCGCCAGGCTGACGCCATCCTCGACCGGGCTGGGGCCGTCGTAGGCGAAACCCTCGCCCTCGACGATGCGGCGGACCAGCGAATAGCCGTTGGAATGAATGCCGGAGGAAGCGATGCCGATCAGCAGGTCGCCCGGGGCGACATCGGCGCCGGTCAGCAGCCTGTCGCGCTCGACCGCGCCGACGACGAAGCCGGCGAGGTCATAATCGCCTTCCTCGTAAAGCCCGGGCATTTCCGCCGTCTCGCCGCCGATGAGGGCGCAGCCCGCGATCTCGCAGCCCTTGGCGATACCCTGGATGACCGCGGCGGCGGCCGTCACCTTCAGCCGGGACGAGGCGAAATAGTCGAGGAAGAACAGCGGCTCCGCGCCCTGAACGACAAGGTCGTTCACGCACATGGCGACGAGGTCCTGGCCGACCGTGTCGTGGATATTGGCCGCGATGGCGACTTTCAGCTTGGTGCCGACACCATCCGTCGACGAGACGAGCAGGGGGTCGGTGTAGCCCGCCGCCTTCAGGTCGAACAGGGCGCCGAAACCGCCAAGCCCGCCGATCACGCCGGGGCGCAAGGTCGCCTTGGCGGCGGGCTTGATCGCCTCGACCAGGGCATCGCCCGCTTCGATGTCGACGCCCGCGCCGCGATAGGTATAACCGCTCGTCATGAGTATCCCGATGGAAGTCTGCCGGCCGCGAATTTCGGCCGGGGAGTCCGAATGCGGGGACCATACTGCAAACCGCGCCATTCTCAAGGATCGGCGCCGGGGAATCGCGATGAATCAGGACTTCGAGGCACTTTTGGCCGAGGTCAGGGCCTGCCGGATCTGCGAAACGCAGCTGCCGCACGGGGTCCGGCCGGTGGTACGGGGCAAGCCCACGGCCCGGCTGCTGGTGGTCGGACAGGCGCCAGGGCGGCGGGTGCATGAAACCGGCATCCCTTTCAACGACCCGTCCGGCGATCGCTTACGCGACTGGATGGGCATCACGCGCGAGGTCTTCTATGACGAGGCGCGAATCGCCATCCTGCCCATGGGCTTCTGCTTTCCGGGCACGGTGCCGAAGAAGGGCGATCTGCCGCCCCGGCCCGAATGCGCGCCGCAATGGCGGGAGCGGCTGCTGGCGGGCCTGCCGAACATCGAGCTGACCCTCGTCATCGGCGCCCATGCGCAGGGCTGGCATCTGGCCGGCCGCACCGGCCGCACCCTGACCGAGACGGTCCGGGCGTTCCGCGACTTCCTGCCCGGCCTTCTGCCGCTGCCCCACCCTTCGCCGCGCAACCTCATGTGGCTGAAGAAAAACCCCTGGTTCGAGGTGGAGGTGGTGCCGGAGATCCGCCGCCGCGTGGCGGCCCTGCTCTGACCCGCCTTGTCCGCGCCCACCTTCGGGCTATAGTCGCGGAACTGTCTGACTCTTTCGATCGGTCCTGCTGATGGCGCGCCTTTTCCTTTCCGCCCTGCTGGGAGCCCTGCTGCTGGCGCTGCCGGCCAGGGCCGAGACCTATTCGGTCGAGGGTGTCGTGGCGCAGGCGACGGCGGCCGATCCGCTGGCGGCGCGCGACGCGGCCACGACCAAGGCCCAGCGCGAGGCCCTGGACACGCTGCTGAAGCGCCTCGCCGCGCAAGGATCGGCCGGCCGCCTGCCGCCGGTCACCGACCAACTGGTGTTCCAGACCATGCAGGGCTTCGAGGTCCAGCAGGAAAAGACCACGGCGACCAGCTATTCCGCGATCCTGACCGTCGAATTCCGGCGCGAGGCGATCGACCAGCTGCTGGCCGGCGCCGGCATCGATTATGTCGAGGCGGCGGATCATCCGCTGGCGGTGGTGCCGCTGTTCATCGGCCCCGCCGGCCCGGTGCTGTTCGAGGGCGACAATCCCTGGCGCGCCGCCTGGGACCGGCGGAATGCCGGGGCCGATGCCCTGAAACTGGTGATTCCCCAGGGCGATCTCGCCGATCTCCAGGCCCTGAACCCGGAAGCGGCGCGGCAGGGCGATATCGCCGGCCTGACCCAGATCGCCCAGCATTACGATGCCTCGAGCGCCATCGTCGCGCAGGCGACGGAATCGGCCGCGGGCCTCGCGGTTTCGGTCGGCGATGCCGGTCAGGCGCCCTTTTATACCGGCAGTTTCCCGGCCGGCGCCTATGATCAGGCGGCAACGGCGGCGGCGGCGGCGGTGCAGGAGCGTTACCGCAGCCAGAATGCCGTGCCCGCCGGCCCGCCGGCCAGTCTCCAGGCGACGGCGGTCTTCGCCGGACTGAAGGAATGGCAGGCCCTGAAGGCCGCCATCGAGGCGACGCCGGGCGTGCGCAAGGTCAGCGTCCGCAAGCTGATGGTCGGCAAGGCGACGGTGATCGTCGATTATCAGGGCGAGCCGGCCGGGCTTCGCAACATGCTGTCGCAGCGCGGCGTCGGCCTCGACCTTGGCGCCGAGGGCTGGCAACTGCATCAAGGCATCGGCTCCTCGGTGCCGGCGCCGGGCCTCGTCCCCGACACGTCGCTGTCACCGCAAGGCGCCCTTGCCCCGGGCGCCATCGGTCAGGTGCCCCTGTCTTCGCCCGCGACGTCCGTGCCGGCCGCGCCCTCTCCGGCGCAGTCCTCGCCCGCGCCGGACTTCCTCTTCCAATAGGGGGGCGGGGCAGGGTCCCATGCTCAATCTCGCCAATATGATCACCCTGGGCCGTCTCGGGGCGGTGCCGGTGATCGTCTGGCTGATCCTCGAACAGCATCACGCGGCGGCCTTCTGGCTTTTCGTCGGCGCCGGGGTTTCCGACGGCGTCGACGGGTTCCTGGCCAAGCGCTGCGGCATGGAGACTGCGCTCGGCCGCTATCTCGATCCGCTCGCCGACAAGGCCCTGCTGGTTTCGCTGTTCGTCACCCTGGGCTGGCAGCACATCCTGCCGATCTGGCTGGTGCTTCTCGTCATCTCGCGCGATTTCCTGATCATCGGGGCGGTGCTGCTGGCCGGCGTCCTCGACCATGACGTGGAAATCCGGCCGACCTTCGTCTCCAAGCTCAACACGGTGGTCCAGATCGCGCTGGTGTCCTGGGTGCTGGCCCATTTCGCCTTCGGTTTCGGCGATATTGCCGATATCGGCACTTCGGTCATGATAGGGGTGACGGCGCTGACCACGGCCATCTCCTGGTATCGCTATCTCGTCATCTGGCTTAGGGACATGTCGGGCATGGAGCAGGGATGATGAGCGCGCGGGGCCAATTGCTGTTCTGGACCGGTGTCGTCGCCGTCTTCTGTCTGCTGGTCTGGGCGCTGGCGCCGGTACTGCTGCCCTTCGTCGTCGGCATGGCGATCGCCTATCTGCTCGACCCGGTGGTCGACTGGCTGGACCGCCACGGCATTTCGCGGCCCTTTGGCACCGCGCTGATCATGGCCGGGGCCGTGCTGGTCGTGCTGATCGTCGGCCTGGC
>JAOZVS010000051.1 GCA_025869435.1 Zavarzinia sp. | reverse complement strand
CCGAGGCGGAGTTCCCGCCCGACGAGTTCGAGGGCATTGATCGAGACCCGCAGGTCGAAGGCGAGGCGGCCGGACAGGGCCGGCAGGACATCGGCCTTCAGGAAGTCGGTGACGGCGCCGAGAATGTCGGGCGCCGAGGGCAGGTCCTGCATGTCAGTCGTCCCGTCCGGTCAGGAGGTGAAGAAGGTCGATTTCGGTTTCCGAAGCGCGGCGGCCGATGATCGCCCGCTCGACCGAACGATCGAGGCCGGCGGCGAAGCGCGTGCCGCTTTCGTTGCAGATCAGGCCCCAGCGCAAGGTCCCCAGCACTTCCCAGAAGCGGACGGCGCCGGCATCGACCGGACACCCGCTGGCGGCTTCATAGGCGGCGAACAGATCCTCGCGTCGGCCGAAGCCGCCGACCGGCAGATCGATCGCGCCGAAGCGCCAGGAAGCGACGCAGATCCAGCCGAGGTCTTCCATCGGATCGCCGAGATGGGCCAGTTCCCAGTCGAGGACGGCGCGGATGCCCTCGGAGCCGAAGATCAGATTGCCGTTACGGAAATCGCCATGGACGAGGACGGGCGGCACCGGCGCCGGCAGATGCCCGCCCAGCCAGCGAAAGGCCAGGTCGAACACCGGCCGGACCTGCCCGCCCGCGCGGTACATGCGGGCGAGTTCATCGACCTGGCTTCGGGCATCCAGCCGGCGAAGGTCGGCGATGTCGCCGGCCGGCACGTCATGAATACGGGCCAGGATGGCGCCGCATTGACCGGCGAGGCGGGGCCGGATATCGGCGAAGGCGGGTTCCCTGACGATGCGCTGGCCCAGGGTCTCGCCCGCGACGAAGCCCATGACGAAGCCCCGGCCCAGTCCATCGCCGGAGGTGAGAACATGGCGAACAGCGGGGGAGGGGACGCCGGAGGCACCGGCGCGGCTCATCAATTCCGCCTCGGTCTCCAGGGCGATGGCGAGGCCGGGCAGCCAATTGCCCTCGGGCGCGCGGCGCAGGATGAAATCTTCCGCCCCGGCCACTCCCGCGACGGTGAAGGCCCAGGTTTCCTGGCTGGCCCCGCCCGACAGGCGCCGGCAGGCGGTCACGCTTTCGCCCCCTGACACAAGGCTGGCGGCAAGGCGTGCCAATCCCTCGGCGACCGGGTGGCCGATGCCCTTGTCCATGCTGTCCTCCCCACCGATCGGACTTGTGCCGACCTGTTTTATGGCATATTAAAACATCGTACTAATAACGCAAGGGCGGGATCACCGTCCGGCAAGAAACAGGGAAACGCGTCATGGAGAGGATTCCGCAGGCGATCGCCAATGCGATCGTCGATCCGGTGGTGTTCGGCGATACGGCGAAGCTGCATGAGACTTATGCCTGGCTGCGGGCCAACATGCCCCTGGCCATCGCCGAGCCCGAGGGCTTCGACCCCTTCTGGGTGGTGACGAAGCACGCCGACATCCTGGAGGTCAGCCGGCAGAACAGCCTGTTCCATTCGGCGGATCGGCCGACCACCATCGTCGACCGGCAGGGCGATGCCTTCGTCCGCAAGCTGACCGGGGGCAGCCCGCATCTCGTCCGCTCGCTGGTGCAGATGGATGCGCCGGACCATCCCAAATACCGCGCCCTGACCCAGAGCTGGTTCATGCCGCAGAACCTGAAGAAGGTGGAAGGGCGGGTGCGCGAGATCGCGAAAGGCGCGGTCGATCGCTTCCTCGAAAAGGGCGGCACGGCCGAATTCGTCGCCGATCTCGCGCTCGGTTACCCCTTGCATGTGGTCATGGATATCCTGGGCGTCCCGCCCGAGGACGAACCGCGCATGTTGCGCCTGACGCAGGAATTGTTCGGGGCCCAGGACCCGGACCAGGCCCGCATGATGATCACCATGATGGACACCGAGCAGATCGCCCTGATGATGAAGGCGACGGTCGACGACTTCCAGTCCTACTTCAGCGTGATTTCCGAGGACCGGCGCCGCAACCCGCGCGACGATCTCGCGACCATCCTCGCCAATGCGACCATCGACGGCGCGCCGATCTCGGATTTCGAGGCGATGAGCTATTACATCATCGTCGCCACCGCCGGGCATGACACCACCTCGTCCTCGACCGCCGGCGCCATGTGGGCCCTCGCCGAGAATCCCGACCAGTTCGAGCTGGTGAAACGCGATCCGTCCCTGATCCCCGGCCTCGTCGACGAGGCGATCCGCTGGACGACGCCGGTGAAGACCTTCATGCGCTCGGCGACCGAGGACACGGAACTGGCCGGCCGCCGGATCGCCAGGGGCGACTGGCTGATGCTGTGCTATGCCTCGGGCAATCGGGACGAGGAGGTGTTCGAGGATCCCTTCAGCTTCCGTGTCGATCGGAAGCCCAACAGGCATCTCGCCTTCGGCTATGGCGCCCATCTGTGCCTCGGCCAGCATCTGGCCAAGATGGAAATGCGCATCCTGTTCGAGGAATTGCTGCCGCGCCTCAAGTCGGTCGAACTGGCGGGGGAAGCCAGGGTCTCGCAATCCAGCTTCGTCAACGGCCCGAAAGTGCTGCCGATCCGTTTCGAGATCGCCTAATCTGCGCGAATGCTCGACGAACGCTCCACTCGTGGCGAGGATACTCGCGAAAGGATCAAACAGGCGGCCCGCCGCCTGTTCGCCGACCGTGGTCTCGACGCCGTCTCGATCCGCGACATCACGCGCGAGGCCGGCCAGAAGAACGCGGGATCGGTGAATTATTACTTCCGCTCCAAGGAAGCCCTGATCGCGGAACTGATCACCGATATCGCCGCCATCCTCGAGGTCGGCCGCAACCGCCGGGTCGATGCGATGGAGGCGGCGGGCGGACCCCGCAACATGGGCGAGGTGCTGGATATCCTGATCGATCTGTCGGACGAGGCGGCGGATGGCGTGCCCGCCGATGGTCGCCGCTTCATCGATCGGGTGATCGCCAGCCACAGCGAAATGCTGTTCGAGGCGATCCATATCGATCTCGATACGGCGACGCGGCGCTGCATCGCCCATCTGCGGCGGATGATGCCGGCCCTGCCGGACATCATCGTCGCCCAGCGCATCCGGCTGGCCATGCTTCAGGCTTTCGCCTTCATCGCCTCCCGTTCGGCCGCCCTCGCCAGCCCCGCCCTGTGGCCGGAAGGCTGGACCGCCGAGCTGGCCCGGCGGACCCTGATCGACGGCCTCGAAGGCCTGCTGCGCGCCCCGCTTTCGGACGAGACGCGCCGCCACCTGTGACACAGGATACGTTGCAACCCGGCCTCGCTTGCCAGCCCCGGGGGCGGCGGGTTAGGCTTGGGGCATCGTGAAAATTACCGATTACCTCGCCCGAGAGCACCTCACCCTGACCGAATTCGCCCGCCGCGCGGGTGTTTCCGTCGCCGCCATGAGCCGCTATGCCAGCGGCCGCCAGATCCCCCGCCCGGAAGCCATGCGCCGTCTGGCCGAGGCTTCCACGGGTCTGGTATCGCCCGCCGATTTCTATCCGCCGCCCGATCCCGCCGACGAGCATCACGACCCCGTGGTCGCGGCGCGCCAGTATCTCGATGCTCATCCCGAGGTTCGCCACGTCGACCTGATCATCGCCGACACCAATGGCGTCTGCCGGGGCAAGCGCGCGACGCGGGCCGAGGCGATCGACGTCATCGACCATGGCCTGAAACTCGTCGGCTCGATCTTCGGTCTCGATATTCATGGCGATAACGTCGAGGAAGCGGGCCTTGGCATGGACAGCGGCGACCGCGACCAGATCGCCGTGCCGGTCGATGGCCGCATCCTGCCCATGCCCTGGGTCGGCCCCGACGCCGCGCAGATGATGCTGACCCTGCTCGACGAGGAAGGCGCGCCCTTTTTCGCCGATCCGCGTCAGGTGCTGTGCGGCGTGCTCGAGAAATTCCGCACCCTCGGCCTCACCCCGGTCGTCGCTTGCGAGCTTGAATTCTATCTGATCGACCGTGACCGCACGCTGCTGGGGGCGCCGCAGCCGGTGCCCTCGCCCTATACCGGACGGCGCGACTGGTCGACCCAGGTCCTCTCGCTCGACGAGATGGACGCCCATCGCACGGTATTGTCGGATATTTCGGCGGCGATGGAGGCACAGGGTGTGCCGGTGACCGGCGCCCTGTCGGAATATGCCCCGGGCCAGTTCGAGATCAATCTGCATCATGTCGCCGATGCCGCCGTGGCCTGCGACCACGCCATCCTGTTCAAGCGCACGGTGCGCGCGGTCGCCCGGCGTCACGGCATCGACGCGACCTTCATGGCCAAGCCCTATGGCGGCATCTCGGGCTCGGGCCTGCATGTCCATGTCAGCCTCGTCGACGAGAAGGGCCGCAATGCCTTCAGCCCCGGCCATCCGGGGGCGGAGGAGCGCCTGCGCCACGCCATCGGCGGGCTGATGGCGGCGATGCCGGAATCGATGGCGATTTTCGCCCCCAACGCCAATTCCTTCCGCCGTTTTCAGCTGGGTTCCTACGCGCCGGTCGCGCCGTGCTGGGGTTTCGAGAACCGCACGGTGTCGCTGCGGGTGCCGGGTGGCGACGGCAAGGCCCGGCGGATCGAGCACCGGGTCTGCGGCGCCGATGCCAATCCCTATCTCGCCATGGCGACGATCCTGGGCGCCATGCACTGGGGCCTTGTGAACCAGACCGATCCCGGCCCCCCGGTCGTGGGGAATTCATACGATCTGGTCGCGCCCAGCCTGCCGCGCCACTGGTCGAACGCGCTCGATGCCTATGACGACGGGCTGATCCTGCCGCGCTGCCTGGGCGAAGCCTATCACCAGCATTACGGCCGCCTGCGCCGCGCCGAATTCGAGCGTTACGAGGCCGAGGTCAATCCCCTCGACCACGCCTGGTATCTCGACAAGCTGTGAGCCTGGGCCCGGCTCACTGGCCGGGCGGGTCGATCTTCACGCCGTTCGGGCCGATCTCGATCGACAGCGTGTCGTCGTCCTTCTGATAGGCCTGATAGGCGAAGAAACCGCCGACGCCGAGCAACACGACGATGATGGCGACAAGCACGCTCTTGGGCATTCTGTTCTCCGGCTCGATGGACTTTCGTTGAACACTGCGTGACGAATCGTGTTCCCGGGCGTCAGCGCACGGTCTTGAAGAAATCCCACAGCAGGGACCCCGTATCGACATCCATGCTGGTGCCGCCAAGGGCGCGGCCGACGAGCGGCCCGACCTTCAGGCCCGGGGTGATGTGGCCACTATCGTGCATGACATAGTACAGGGACCTGGCGCCGCCGACGCATCCCGTCCGCTCGCGCAGCTCGGGCCAGGAGCCGTCTTTCCTGTCGATGTCGGGCAGGCGCTGAGCGGTCATCGCTTTGGCGCAGCCTGCCTTGTCGGCGAAGAAGGCGAAGGTGGCGTCGGCCGACAGAAGTTCGGGCTGGACCACGCCGCGTTTCTTCGTGCCGGGCGGTTGACCCTCGAAGGGGACGATCGCGTCGGTCGTGCCGTTCAGGGACAGCCAGGGCAGGGGCTTTCGCGGGCGGCAGGTCCTGGCTTCTTCCGCCGGCAGGTTCGAGATGAGGTTGGCGCCCGCCGCCAGCACCTCGGCGGCGTTGCAGGCGAAATGCATGGCCATGAAGCCGCCGTTGGAAACCCCGGCCAGATAGACACGGGCGGCATCGCCGCCGTCGCGGGCGACGACATCGGCGATCACCGCCTTGATGAAGCCGATATCATCGGCGGTCGAAGGGGCATCGCCGGCGATGGTCGAGCCACGGCCGTCATTCCAATGGCCGTCGATACCGTCGGGGGCGACGAAGATGAAGCCCTGCGTCTTGCCGAGGGTGGCGAGGCTGGTCTGTTTCCAGATGCGCCGGGCGTCCTGCGTGCCGCCGTGGAGAAGAACGACGACCGGATGACGCCCCGGGCTCGCCAGAGGCTGCACCAGATAGTCGCGCCTGCCGTACTTCGTCGTCAGGCTGCGGCTGGTGGCGCTGGCCGGGTTGCCCTTGTCGGGGAAATCCGCCGCCAGGGCGGGGTGGCGAAGGAGGGGGGCGAGGAGCAGGATCAGGATGGCCAGACCGTAACGCATCGCCCTCTCCGCCGCTGTTCATCCGTGGAGGAATGTCCCCGGGTCGGTGAAATCATAACCCAGGTCGCGGGCGACGGTTGCATGGGTAATGCGCCCGGCGCAGACATTCAGCCCCGCCTTCAGATGCGGGTTCTCCGCCAGCGCCGCCTTCCAGCCCTTGTCCGCGAGGGCGAGGCCGAAGGGCAGCGTCGCGTTGTTCAGGGCATAGGTCGAGGTGCGAGGCACCGCCCCCGGCATGTTGGCGACGCAATAGTGAACGACGCCGTCGACGACATAGGTCGGCTTCTCGTGGGTCGTCGCGTGGCTGGTCTCGAAACAGCCGCCCTGGTCGATCGCGACATCGACGAGCACCGAGCCCGGCCGCATCGCCTTGACATGGGCCGCGGTCACCAGTCGGGGCGCGGCGGCGCCCGGCACCAATACCGCGCCGATGACGAGATCGGCCGAAGGGATCAGGGCATCGAAGGTCGCCTTGGTCGAATAGCGCGTGGTGAGCGCCGGGCCGAAACGCTTGGCCAGCCGGTCGAGCGCGGGCAGGGAGCGGTCGATCACCGTCACATCCGCGCCCATGCCCAGCGCGATCTCCACCGCGTTCTCGCCGACGACGCCGCCGCCGACCACGACCACCCGGGCCGGGGCGACACCCGGCACGCCGCCGATCAGGATGCCGCTGCCGCCATGGGCCCGCTCCAGCGCGCTGGCGCCGGCCTGAACCGCCAGCCTCCCCGCGACCTGCGACATGGGGGCGAGCAGGGGCAGGCCGCCACCCGCGTCGGTCACCGTCTCATAGGCGATGCAGACGGCGCCGCTGGCGACCAGGTCCTTCGTCTGTTCCGGGTCGGGCGCGAGATGGAGATAGGTGAAGAGGATCTGGCCGGGGCGGAGCATGGCCCGCTCCGCGCTCTGCGGCTCCTTCACCTTCACGATCATGTCGGCCGCGGCGAAGATCGGGGCGGGGGTCGCCGCGATCTCGGCGCCGGCCGCGCGATAGTCGTCATCGCTCGCCCCGATGCCGATGCCGGCGCCGGTCTCCACCGTCACGAGGTGGCCATGAGCGGTGAATTCCTGAACGCTGCCGGGCACGAGACCGACACGGAATTCGTTGTTCTTGATTTCCCGGGGGACACCGATCCGCATCCGCGTTTCTCCGCCTGCTGTGTCGATCGTGACATTCTACGGCGCAAGGGCTGCAATGTGCGTGCAATGCTTGCGCAAGCCAGCGGAAGACATGCACAGTTTCGTCGTTGTTTCGCCCTTTGGCGATGGATTCGCGCGCATGGCTGAACTCGACCGCATGGATCTGGCGATCCTCGATGCCTTGCGCCGCGACGGCCGGGTAACGGCGACCGACCTTGGCGTCCGCATCGGCCTTTCCGCCTCGGCCTGTTCCCGGCGCCTGCGCCGGCTGGAGGAGGAGGGCGTGATCCTCGGCTATGGCGCCCAGATCAATGAGGCGGCGCTCGGCCGGGGCCTGTCGGCCATCGTCTTCGTCACCCTGCGCAGCCAGACCGAGGAAAGCCTGTCCGCCTTCGAGAAGGCGGTGCGCGCCTGCGCCAATGTGGCCGAGGGGTTTCTGCTGTCCGGGCAATATGACTATGCCCTGCGTGTCGTCGCCCGTGATGTCGCCGACTACGAACGCATCCACAAGGAACAGCTCTCGCGCCTGCCCCATGTCGATCGGATGCAGTCGAATTTCGCCCTGCGCAAGGTGGCGGGCTGAGGGGATTGATCTTCGTCAATGCGGCATCGCCCCCCGTGGGAAAAGTTGACACGGGCGTCATCTTCTGGCGCCATGGGAGCAGGCGCCAGTCATAGGCGCCGCTTAGAACAAAAGGGAGGGCCAGCTCATGGCTTTGGCAGCACGTGTCCCGGCGCCGGACAGCGCCGTGGCGGAACATTTTGACGTCGTCATCGTGGGCGCGGGGATTTCAGGGGTGGGCGGCGCCTATCACCTGAAGCAGCAATGTCCCGGCACCAGCTTCGTCGTCCTCGAGACCAAGGACACATTCGGCGGCACCTGGGTCACCCATCAGTATCCCGGCATCCGCTCGGACAGCGATCTCTATACCTTCGGCTATCGCTTCAAGCCCTGGACCGGCGCCCCCATCGCGACGGCGGCCGAAATCCTGACCTATATGGGCGAGGTGATCGAGGAAAACGACATCGGGCCGCACATCCGCTATGGCCACAAGATCGAAGCCGCGTCCTGGTCGGGCGAGGATGCGCTGTGGACCCTGAGCGTGCGCCGCGCCGACACGGGCGAGACCTTCCAGATCACGACGAATTTCCTCTGGATGTGCCAGGGCTATTACAATCACGACAAGGGTTACACGCCCGAATGGCCGGGCATGGCATCTTACAAGGGCCAGATCATCCATCCCCAGACCTGGCCGCGGGATCTCGACTACAAGGGCAAGAGTGTCCTCGTCATCGGCTCAGGCGCGACGGCGGCGACGCTGGTTCCGGCCATTGCCGGTGATTGCGCGCATGTAACCCTTTTGCAGCGCTCGCCGACCTATTTCATCCCGGCGCAGAACATCAACGAACTCGCCGACATGCTGCGCGCCCTCGAGGTGGACGAGACCTGGATCCACGAGATCACCCGGCGCAAGGTCCTGCATGACCAGGCCGAATTCACCCGCCGCGCGATGGAGGAATCCGAGGCGGTGACGCAGGAATTGCTGGCCGGCGTCCGCGCCTTCCTCGACGAGGAGACGGTGGCCCGCCACTTCACGCCGCGCTACCGGCCGTGGCGCCAGCGCATCGCCTTCGTGCCCGATGGCGATCTGTTCCAGGGCGTCGCCAGCGGCAAGGCCTCCGTCGTCACCGACGAGATCGAGAGTTTCACCGAAAAGGGCGTGCGCCTGAAATCGGGCCAGGAGATCGAGGCCGACATCATCGTGACCGCGACCGGTTTCAACCTGAATGTCCTCGGCGACATCGCCTTCACCATCGACGACAAGCCGCTCGAATTCTCCAACACCGTCACCTATCGCGGCATGATGTTCACCGGCGTGCCCAACCTGGTCTGGGTCTTCGGCTATTTCCGCGCCAGCTGGACCCTGCGCGCCGACATGGTCGGCGATTTCGTCTGCCGCCTGCTGAACCACATGAAGGCGAAGGGCGCCAGCCGCGTCGAGGTCCGGCTGCGGCCCGAAGACAAGGACATGCCCCTGCTGCCCTTCATCGACGAGGAGAATTTCAACCCGGGCTATCTGCTGCGCGGCATGCACCTGCTGCCGAAGCGCGGCGACAAGCCGGAATGGCAGCACACCCAGGATTACTGGCGCGAGCGCAAGGAGCTGCCGGCGATCGACCTCGACGATCCGGCCTTCGTCTACGGCTGAGGGGCGCCCTATGCGGGTCGAGGTTCCGGCCTTCGCCGGAGAGACGACTGTGAAGCTCTGAGCTTCCAAGGCGTCATCCCGGCGAAGGCCGGGATCTCGATCCGGAAGAGGCTCTTTCGGTTACACCAGCGCGGGCGCGAGGCGAAGCGCGTCGATATCGGGCGGGGGCAGGGTGAAATCCGCCTCCGCCGCGATCGCGGTTTCGAGCGCGAGGGCGATTTCCAGCACCTTGCGGTCGCTGCCCGAGGGGCCGACGACCTGCAGGCCGAAGGGCAGGCCTTGCGCGTCCTGACCGCAGGGGATGGCGCAGACGACGCCTTGCGCCATGGTGATGCCCCAGGTCAGGGCCAGCCAGGTCATATAGGTGGTCATGGTCCTGCCCTCGACCGCCGCCGGATACCACAGCTGGTGGGGGAAGGCGGGGACAGACGTGGCGGGGCAGATCAGCACGTCGAAATCGCGGAAGAAGCGGTTGAAGGCGCGGTAATGCCGCGTTTGCCTCGCGAAGGCGCGGGCGATCCGTTCGACATCCAGCGTCAGGCCGCGCTCCGTATTGTCCCGCGTGTTGGGGCCGAGGCGGTCCGGCGTCGCCTTCAGCACCGGGCCATAGCTCGAGACCATGAACAAGCCGCGCAGGGTCTCGAACACCTCTTCCGCGTCTTGCATGGGCGGTGCGGCCTCGCTGCTTTCCGCGAAACGCGGGGCGAGGCGGGCGATCCGCTGGCGGAACGTGCCGCGTATCCCGGGATCGACGGCGGCGAAGCCGAGATCGCCCGAAAAGGCGAGGCGAAGGCGCGACAGGTCGGCCGGCCGCAGGGGGGCGACCAGCGCGGGGTCGACCGGCCTCGAGAAGGGATCGGCCGGATCGTGGAACACCATGCCGGTCAGCAGCAGATGGGCGTCGGCGACGTTTCGCGCCATCGGCCCCTCGACCGGGAAGGGCGACAGGCCGACGACGCGGGTCTCCTCCGGGATGAGGCCGGCGCTGGGCCGGAAGCCGACGACGCCGCAGAAGGCGGCGGGGGTGCGCAGGCTGCCGCCGAAATCGGAGCCGGTCGCCAGCGGCACCATGCCGGTCGCGAGCGAAACCGCCGCCCCGCCGGAAGAGCCGCCGCAGGTCAGCTGGGGATCGTAGGGGTTACCCGTCGGCCCGAATACATCGTTGCGGGTATTGCCGCCCGAGCCATATTCCGGCGTGTTGGTCTTGCCGATCACGATGCCGCCCGCCGCCCGGATAGCGGCGACGACGCCTTCATCCTCGGCCGGGACATGATGGGCGTAGAGCACGCTGCCCCAGGTGGTGCGGATGCCCCTGGTCGCGTTCAGGTCCTTGATCGCCACGGGCAGGCCGTGCAGCGGGCCGTTGTCGTCGCCGATGCCGGCTTCGGCCTGTCGGGCCGCCGCCCGGGCTTCGTCGAAGGCGCGGGTGACCATGGCGTTCACCGCATGATCGACCGCCTCGATCCGCTCGATCGAGGCTTCCAGCAGCTCGACCGGCGAGACCTCGCGCCGCCCGATCAGGCGGCGGAGATCCGTGGCCGAGAGGCGGCAGAGGTCGGCCATTCAGCCCTCAGGCGTGTTTTTTCTTGAACTTGCGCGGCGGGGCGCCGGCTTCGCGCGGGGGCGGGGCGCCGCGGTGCATCCGCTTCGGCGGGCGCGGGCCTTCCTCGGCGATGGGGCCGGCCCCGGCGGGCTCGATCCTGATCTTGGGATCGTCGCTTTTCCGTACCGCTTCGGCGAAGGCCTGGGCCGCCGCGGGCGCGATCTCGAATTTCGTGTCGCGGTCGAAGATGCGGATCGAGCCGATGTCCTGCTTGGTCACCTTGCCCAGGCGGCAGATGATCGGCAGCAGCCAGCGCGGATCGGCATTGTTGCGCCGGCCGACATTCAGCTGGAACCACACGCCTTCGCCGCCGGCTTCGCGGCCACCGGCAAGGCGCGGGCCGCGCGGCGGCGGGGCCGCGGTCTCGTCGGAAATTTCCTCGGGCGCGGGCAGATTGGCGCGGCGCATCTTCAGGAAGGCGGCGGCGATCTTCTCGGCCGAATGGGTTTCCAGCAGGCTGCGGGCGAGGGCGATATCCTCCTCGCCGGGCTCTTCGGCCAGCAGGGGATCGGCCAGCAGGCGCTCGTGGTCGAGCTTGAGGATTTCATCGGCGGTCGGGGCGCCCGACCAGATAATGTTCAGCCGCGTGCCCATCAGCAGCTGCTCGGCCCGGCGCCGACGGTGATGCGGCACCAGGATGACGCAGGTGCCCTTGCGCCCGGCCCGGCCGGTCCGGCCCGAACGGTGCAGCAGGGTTTCCCGGTTGTTCGGCAATTCGGCATGGATGACGAGGCCGAGGTCCGGCACGTCGATGCCGCGGGCGGCGACGTCGGTCGCGACGCAGACACGGGCCCTGCCGTCGCGCACGGCCTGCAGCGCATGGCTGCGCTCGTTCTGGCTCAGCTCGCCCGACAGGGCGACGACGGCGAAGCCCCGCTCCTGCAGGCTGGCATGAAGGTGGCGGACGGATTCGCGGGTGGTGCAGAAGATCATCGTCGCCCGCGCCTCGAAATAGCGCAGGACATTAACGACCGCGTGTTCGAGTTCGTTGGGCGCGACGCGGACGGCGCGGTAATCGATGTCGCCATGGGCTTCGCCCTTGGCCGTCGCCTCGATGCGCAGCGCGTTCTTCTGGTAACTGGTGGCGAGGGTCGCGATTTCGGGCGCGATGGTGGCCGAGAACAGCAGGGTGCGGCGGCTGGTCGGCGTCGTGTCGAGGATGAACTCCAGATCCTCGCGGAAGCCGAGGTCCAGCATCTCGTCCGCCTCGTCGAGGACGACGGCGCGCAGCTCGGTGGTGTTCAGGCGGCCGCGCTCCAGGTGGTCGCGCAGCCGGCCCGGCGTGCCGACGACGATATGGCCGCCGTCGTGAAGGGCGCGGGCCTCGCGCCGGACATCCATGCCGCCGACGCAGGAAATCACCTTGGCGCCGGCCGGGCCGTAAAGCCAGGTCAGCTCGGCGTGAACCTGCATCGCGAGTTCGCGGGTCGGCGCGACGACGAGGGCGAGGGGGGCGTAACGGGGCGCCAGCCGCTCTTCCCCGGCGAACAGGGTGGCGGCGATGGCGAGGCCATAGGCGACGGTCTTGCCGGAGCCGGTCTGGGCCGAGACCAGAAGGTCGCGTCCTTCGGCGTCGGGCTGAAGCACGGCGGTCTGCACCGCCGTCGGTTCAGCGTAATCGCGGGCTTCGAGGGCGCCATTGAGATGGGCATTGACGAAAGGAAAGGGCATGGAGTCTCGATCGGACCGATATGTGACGTGAGGGGGTGGGCCGCCTCGCTAAACGTCAAGGGATCGGCGCACGATTGCGCCCCGGGGGCGCTGCATGGCCCTTTCCATACATGATTGTCCCTTCAATTGCCATGCTGCACCGCGCATGGCCGTCTCTTGTCAACGCGCGGGTGCCTTTTCCGCCACAGGCGGGGCGTCGAGGCAGCCGAGGCTCAGCAACGCCTCCCGGATGGCGACGGGGGCCGGCGTATGCGGCTCCGCCCCGAGGAAAGTGGTCAGGCGCCGGTTGTCGAGCCGCAGGGGCACCTGCCACAGGTAGCGAAGTTCCGCCATTTCGCGGAACAGCGGCACGACGGGCGCCGCCAGCCGCAGCAGACCCCAGGGAAAGCGGCCGAGGCGAAGATCGTCCCGCCCCATGGCGGCGCGGAAGGCGGCGAGGACGTCGCCCTCGTTCGCGAACCAGTGGCCGTCCATGTGGAAGCGGGCGAAGCGTGGCAGGTCGGCGTCCCGCGCCAGCAGGCGGGCGATGGTCTCGGCGACGTCGGGCAGATAGGCGAAGGCGTGGCCGACGCCCGCCCGCCCCGGCCAGACGATCCGCCTGACCGGCCGCCCCGGCTTCACCATGGCCTGGCCGAACCAGCTGTTGCCGGCCGGCCCGCCGAAG
>JAOZVS010000050.1 GCA_025869435.1 Zavarzinia sp. | reverse complement strand
CGCCGGCCCGACATGGGGCACGGCGGCGATGCTCTCGCGGAAGCGGGCATAGGTGATCGCCTGCAATTCGGGCAGCCATCGGGGGGCGAGGGGGGCGCCCGTCATCGCCTCGATCCGGGCCATCACCGATGTCATCGACAGGCCGACGAATTCGCGCCGGCTACCGGCTTCGTCCATGTCGTGCCCGAGACGGGTCACCGCCTCGGCCAGGACCTGGTTGGCGATGCCCTCGTATGCGACGTGGACGCCGTCGCTGTCTAAAATCACCTGTGTTGGCCGAAAGACCACATCCCCCGCACCACCCTCTTTAATGGTCGTCCCGGCGTGCGCCGGGACGACGAGTTGTCGGACCAGTCTACAGCCCCAGCTGCCGCGCGGCGAGGTCGCGCATGATTTCTTCCGAGCCGCCGCCGATGGCATTCACCCGCACCTCGCGGTAGATGCGTTCGGTCTTCACGCCGCGCATGTAACCGGCGCCGCCCAGGATCTGCATCGCCTCGCGGGCGCAGAATTCCATGGTGGTGGTGGCCTGGTTCTTCAACATGCAGATCTCGGCGACGGGGGCATCGCCCTGTTCGATGCGCCAGGCGAGATTTTCCAGCATGCATTGGGTGGCGTGGACGCGCTGGGCCATGTCGACGATCTTGTGGCGGATCACCTGATGATCGGCGAGGCGCTTGCCGAAGGTCATGCGCTGCCGGGCCCAGGCCAGGGATTCTTCAAGGGCGACGCGGGCGAAGGCATTGGCCCCGGCGGCCAGCGCGATGCGCTCGCCATTGAAATTGCGCACGATGCCGAGGAAGCCGGCATTCTCCGGCCCGATCAGATTGTCGGCCGGCACGCGCACATCGTCGAAATGGATGGCGGCGGTATCGGACATCCACCAGCCCATTTTCTTCAGGGGCGTGCGGGTGATGCCCGGCAGGCTGGTGTCAATGAGGAGAAGCGAAATGCCGCCGAAGCCCTTGCCGCCGGTCCGCACCGCCGTCGTGATGTAATCGGCCCTGATGCCGGAGGTGATGAAGACCTTCTCGCCATTGACGATGTAATCGTCGCCCTCGCGCCGCGCCGTCGTCTTCAGGTTGGCGACGTCCGAGCCGCCGGAGGGTTCGGTGATGGCGAGGGCGGAGATTTTCTCGCCGTTCAGGATGGCGGGCAGCACCCGCGCCTTCATCTCGTCGCTGCCGAGGGCGGCGATGGGCGGGGCGCCGATGCCATGGCTCATCAGGCTGGCGATCAGGCCGCCGCTGCCGGCCCTCGCCAGTTCCTCGGTCGCGATGATCATGTGGAACAGGTCGGTATCCTCGATCCCGCCGTAGGCCTCGGGAAAGCCGAGGCGGAGCAGGCCGATCTCGGACGCCTTGGCGTAAAGCGCGCGCGGGAAGGCGCCGGCCTCGTCCCATTCATCGACATGAGGCACGATTTCCGCCTCCACCCATTTGCGCAGGGTCTCGCGGAAGCTGCGATGCTCCGGCCGGTAATAGGGGCTGGGCACTTCGCGCAGCAGGGTGTCGAACAGGGGCTGGTCGGTCACTTGTCTCTCCTCCGCTCGCCGGCCGGGCCGACGATTTGTCATTTTGTCGCCAAGACTGCCCCGCGCGTAAGGCCCGCGCAAGGACAAGGCAATGACGTCGCGGCCGTGGACGTGACAGCCGTCACCGCCGGGCAAGGGCGAGCGGTGGCATGATCGCCATGTTGATTCGCATCAGGTGAACCATGCGTCGCTCCGGTCCTTTCCTGCTGGTCTTTGCCATCCTGCTTCAGCCTGTCGCCTCGGCCCGGGCGCGGGATCTTCTCGCCCCCCGGGTCGATTACGCCGCGACCTATATCCTGCAGCCGGATGGCGAGACCATGCGCATGGCGCATCACGCCTCGAGGATCCGCATCGATACGTCGAGCGAGGGCGAGGCGGCGACGATCATCATCGACCCCGCAGCGCAGACCATGTTGATGCTGATGCAGGGCATGGCCATGCGGATGGACATGCGCGAGCGGATGCCCGGCATGTCCTTCAAGGACAGCGGCGCCAGCCTCGCCACCGATATCAGCGTGAAGCCGCAAGCCCTCGGCACCAAGGTGATCGCCGGCCTGACCTGCACTGTCTATGACGCCATCTGCGGCGCCGGCACGGGCGAGCCGGTGCATTCGCTGGTGTGCCTGACGCCGGACAATGTCATGCTGGAATCCGTTTCCAAGGATCAGGGCCGCACGATCACCCTGACCGCGACCGCTGTCGAGATCGGGCCGCAGGATCCGGCGCTGTTCGCCGCGCCGCCGGGCACGCAGGTCATGGACATGTCGCGGATGATGGGCGGCATGGGGGCGATACCGGGCCAGTGACCGGGAACAAGCGGGCGCTGGCGGCTTTGATCTACATGAGGGCGCCCAAGCATGGCGGCCCGGATGGAGGAGATACCATGCGACGCCCCGTTCTCATCGCCGCCGCGCTTGGCGCCCTTGGTGCCGCGCCCGCGCTGGCCGATCCACTGCCCCTGCCCAAGGTCGATTACGCCATCACCTATCAGGTGCAGCCGGGCGGCCAGGTCATGAACATGGCCCATCACGCCGGCATCATGCGGGTCGAGATGAATGAACAGGGCCAGGCCATGACCGGCCTGATGAACCTGCACACCAACAAGACGACGGTCCTGATGACGGCGCCGATGAAGATGGCGTTCGAGATGGACATGAACAACCCGCTGCCCGGCATGGCCGGCCCCGCCGCCGGCATGAGCCCGCAGCAGATGATGACCGAAGGCGACGTCACCCTGACCCCGATCGGCAGCAAGACCATCGCGGGGCACAATTGCACCTATTACGACGCGGTCGGCACCTTGGGCAAGGACCGGGCGGAATCCAAGGTCTGCCTGACCCCGGACAATGTCCTCCTCTATTCCGAGGCGGTTGATCAGGGCAAGACCTACATCCTGACCGCGACCCATGTCGCCATCGGCCCGCAGGACCCGTCCCGGTTCCGCGTGCCGCCGGGCACCCAGGTCATGCCGATGCAGATGATGCTGCAGGGCATGGGCGGGATGCCGGGCCTCAATCTGCAGTGACGAGGCTTCAGCGGTAGCCGGCGCAATTCTCGTCGCCGGCCGCCGCGGCTTCGGCGCCGGTGCACAGCGCGGTCAGCAGGCGGATGGCGAAGTCGTAGTCCTGCTCGGCGGCGGCGCGGAACAGGCGGGCCGCCCGGGCCGGCGAACGCGGCAGGCCCGCCAGTCCGTTCTGATACATGAGGCCGAGGTTCACCTGCCCGTTCACATTGCCCTGATCGGCGGCGGCCTGGAACAGGCGCCGGGCCTCGACATCCGATTTCTCGACCCCGCCGATCCCCTGCGCATAGAACCAGGCCAGCCGGGCGGAGGCGAGGGGTGTGCCGAGGCGTGCTCGCTCCATCAGCAGGCGGGCCTCTATCTCGTCCTTCTCGACCCCGGCGAGGCCGAACAGGGTGAAGACGGCGAGGCCATAGGCCCCCAGGCCGTCGCCGGCCGCCTCGGCGCGGCGGAACGCGGGCAGGGCCTCGTCGAAACGCCCCATGGCCGCCAGCGCCCAGCCGTGTTCGGCGGCGAGGGCGGCATCGTCCGGCGCGTCCGCCGCGGCCTGCTGACAATCGGCGAGCACATCGACCGCGGGCCGGCCCAGCACGGCGAAACGGACGGGGGTGCTGGAATAATCGTCGACCAGACCCCGCCGCAGCTGGTGGCAGCGTTCCGCCGCCTCCGGAGAAGCGGCGACCTGCGCGCGCCGCGTGCCTTCCTCGACGATCCTGACCCCGAAGACGCCGCCAGCGACGAGGGCGAGGTAGAGGCCAAGGCCCAGCACCGCGCCGCCGGCGAGCATGAGGGCGGGCTTCTTCCAGTTCCTCCGCCGGCACGGCGCCGTGGCCGTTAGCGGCGCCGTGCCGTCGAGAGCCGCCACCACCGCCCGCGCCCGCTCCGGCGCAGGCAGGCGGAAGCCCTCGATCCATTGCGCGGCACTCAGCCAGTAGCGCAGATCGCCCTCGGGATCGACGATCTCGATGCGCAGGGGCAGCAGTCGCTTGCCTTCGCGATGGGCGAGTTCGACTTCCTTGGCGACATGGGGCGAGGCGTTGGCGGCCGCCGACACCAGCACGACCATGGCCGAGCAGCCCTGGATGCCGCGCAGGATTTCGGACGGATAGGACAGGCCGGCGCGGATGTCGCGCGGCGCGATCCAGCAGCGGCGGCCAGCCGCCTCCAGCGCCGCGACCAGTTCGGTCGCGTCGGCGCCGTCATGCGATGCGTGGCTGATGAAGATCGCTGCCGCCATGCGCTGTCCCCCGATCTCTTAGTGCCCGATCGGGGGTGGGCCGCGCAAGCCCCCGTCAGCGCGGATCGAAGCTGTTCTGGCCGCCGGACGTCGTGACCTTGCCCTTGCGGCCGATGGCTTCGCCGTCGAGCAGCAGGTCGAAAACGTCGGCATCCGACGGCGTGTTGGCGACGAAGCGGCTGCCGTCGTCCAGCCGGCCGATCACGATCGCCATATAGGGCGCGCCGTCGCGGCCATGGACGACGGTATAGGTCTCGATCTTCGCACTGCCTTGCGGCTCCAGCGCGATGGCGGGCTTCGGCTCGGTGTCGATCTCGGCCTGATAGAGGGCGGGATCCTTGCGGGCGAAGGGCTTCGAGGGCGCTTCCGTCGAATAGATGCCGGCGGAATGTTTGGTCACATACCAGCCATTGGCGGTGACGAGGCCGTAGTCGCCCGGGTGCGCCCGCAGGCGCTGGGCCATCTCGGCGATGGAATGCATGACGTAGTTGTTCCCCGGCCCGCCGAAATAGGGCAGGCCGCCGGTCACCGTCAGGGGGATTTCGTCGACTTCCGGCAGGGCCAGTTCCTGCTTGGCGATCTGCACCGCCGAGGGGAAGCAGGAATAGATGTCGAAGTGGCGCATGTCCGCGACGGTCTTGCCGGCCATGGCGAAGGCTTCGCGGCCGACACGGGAAATCGCCGGGCTGGAGTGGTAATTCACCCGCTCCAGCACGAACCAATGGTCCTTGGCATCGGCGCAGCCGTGCAGATAGACCCATTTTTCCTTGGGCACGCCGAGGCGCTTCGCCTCCGCGACCGAGGTCATGATGACGGCGGCCGACTGGTCGACCTCCATGATCGCATTGACCAGCTTGGTGTAGGGATAGCCGACGAAGCGGTTCTTGGCCGTGGGCGTCGCCAGTTCCTCGGCGCTGCGTTCGATCGGGAACCAGGCGAGGGGGTTGTTCGCCGCGACCTTGGTGAAGGGCGCGAATAATTCGCCGATCTTCAGGAGATGGGCCTTCAGGCTGCGGCCGCGCTTGGCGCGCAGCGCATTCTCGAACATCGGATAGACGTTGACCGGCGGGAACATGCCATGGGCCAGCTCGGTGGGGAGGGAGCCGTTGCGGTCTTCCTCGGTCAGGGTGATCTGGCCATAGGGCAGGTCGATGCCCATCCGCTGCGCCCTGGTGATGGTCGACAGCACCTCGACGCCCGACAGCAGGGCGAGCTTGCAGGTGCCCTTGGCGATCTTCTCGGCGGTCTCGTTCACCAGCATCTGGGGCGAGTTGCCGCCCACGGCGGTATGCTGGCGGTCGGCGGGATGGGCGCCCAGAAGGTCGGCCAGATTGCCGACCGGGTCGGCGTAATTGCCCGACATGAAGCGGACCACCGCCAGCCGGTCGATGGCGCCGAGCTGCGCCTCGGTCAGGCCGGCATCGGCTGCGGCGAGACGGGCGGCGGCGGCCATCATCTCGATCGGGCCCTTGGCCTCGCGCGGCTCGACATCCTTCTGGGTGATCTGGCCGACACCGATCAGGACAGGCGTCAATTCCTCGGACATAAGCAACTCCCCTCGTTATCTTTGTTGTTGTTGGTTCAGCGCAATTCGGAAATCGGCGCTTCGGTCCGGTCGTAGCCGGCTTCGGCGGGCACCACGAGAACCTGACCGGACGGCCGCTCCTCCAGCCAGGGTTTGACCGTGACGATGGAACTCGTCGCGGCCCGTGCGATGGCGCCGGCCGTGGTGATGTCGCGGGCGAGCACCGACAAGTTCATCCGGGTCGGGAAGATCACCGAACGCTTGCCGGCCACCGCGTCCTCGATGGCCGCCAGCGGCCTGATCCAGATGCTGTCCACCGTCTCGCCGCCGTCGTGCAGGGCGAGCTGGTCGGCCGGCGCCGTCGCCAGGAAGAAATGGGTATCGAAGCGTTTCGGCATGAAGTCCGGCGTGACCCAATGGGAAAAACGGGTCAGCCGGTCGAGGGCGAGGGACAGGTCCTCGGCCTCGACCATGTCCAGAATGCCGATCTCGCCCTTGGCCATGGGCGCGCGCCAGCGCGCTTCCAGCGCGGCGAGGCGTGTGGCGTCGATCAGCGCGTCGCTGCCGGCGGCCCTTGCCAGCAACACGCCGCATTCCTCGAAGGATTCGCGGATGGCGGCGATGGCGAAGGGCGTCAGGTCCATCCCGATCCGGGGATTGGGGGTGAGCCGGGGCAGGAGTTTGGGCGCGTGATCCCGTGCGTCCAGCTTGCCGCCGGGGAAGACCAGGGCGCCCCCGGCGAAGTCGATCTGGTGGTGGCGCTGAACCATGAAGACTTCGAGCCCGCCCACGCCGTCGCGCAGCAGAAGGACCGTGGCGGCGGGGAGCAGGCGGGCTTGCGTCATGGTGATCAGGCCTTGATGACGGCTTTGCCGTTGTTGATGGCGATCACGTCGCGCTCAAGGATGCGGGTGCGGAACGAGATGACGTCGCCGTCCTGCCACATCTGGGTTTCCAGCGTCTCGCCCGGGAACACGGGGGCGGAGAAGCGGGCGTTGAACTCGATGACGCGGGTCGGGTCGAAATCGCAATAGGCTTCGACCACGGCCCGGCAGGCATTGCCGTAAGAGCACAGGCCGTGAAGGATCGGCCGGGGGAAGCCCGCCATCGCCGCGAAATTCGGATCGGCGTGCAGCGGGTTGCGGTCGCCCGACAGGCGGTAGATCAGGGCCTGGGACTCCAGCGTCTTGTAGGCCACCGCCTTCTCGAAGGCGCGCTCGGGCAGCTTGTGGGGCTCCGGCCCACCGCCGGCCGGGCCGCCGAAGCCGCCATCGCCGCGCGCGAAAATGGTCATGCCGAGGGTGATCAGCAGCTTGCCCGTCGCTTTGTCGCGGATCTCGTTCTCCGCGAGGACGATCGCGCCCTTGCCCGCGCCCTTGTCATAGCAACCGATGACCTTGCCGGTGCATTCGATGATGCCTTCGGCCGGCAGCGGGGCATGAACCTTCAGGCGTTCCTCGCCATGGACGACCATGATGAAGTTGATGCCGGCATCGCCCAGCAGCGTATTGTCCCAGGCGACGACGGTCGCCTGCGTCGGCAGGACCTTCAGGCCGTTCTCGTAGACGAAGGGCAGCTCGTTGGCATTCAAGGGGTCGATCCCCATGCCGAGGCCCAGCGCATAGAGCATGGTTTCACGGTCGGTATAACTGACGGTCCAGGGGCCGGAGGTCAGCTTCATGATCTTGTCGTAGTCGATCGCCACAGTCTCTCTCCTCGGGTTTTTATGGTGATTTATTGGGTCAGCAGGGCGCCGGTGCGATGGGCGAGGGGCACCGGCCCCGCGATCTTGGCCGCCGGCAGGCCGGGCCGCGCCAGCGGATGGCCGGTGCGGGCGAAGAGCACGCCCGACGCCCGGGTGATCAGCGGCGTGCGCGTGCCCGTGACGGGATCGACGATCTCGGCGATCAGCTCGCCGGCCTCGACCCTGTCGCCTGCCTCGTGGTGGAAGACCAGGACGCCGCCCACCGGGCATTCCAGGATATCGGTGCCCGACAGGGGCGTGCCGTCGCAACTGGCTGCGGGCAGGGGGCCGGGATCACCCGCGATCACGCCCCGGCGCTGCAACAGGCGGAACAGGGCGGCGGCATCTTGCGCGGCGAGGCTGTCGGACACATCCCGGTCGCCGCGCAACTCCACTGTCGCCGACAGACAGGCGGGCGGGATCGGGCTGTCGGGGAAACGCTGGGCGAGCTGCCACCAGATGCCGCCCACCGCCTCGTCGAAAGGCTCGCCGCCCGAAACCTCGGCGGTGAGGGCGGCCCTGGCGTCCAGCTCGAAGGCGAGGTCGGCGGCCGAAGGCCACAGCGGCGTGCCGAGATAGACATGCATCACCGCGACATCGTCGCAGTGCAGGTCGAGGGCGATATCCGCGTCGACCGCGCGCCTCATCAATTCGAGGCGCAGCTGCTCGACTTCGGTTTTGGCCACGCGCGCTTCCAACTGGCGGCGGCATTCGGCGCGGATCAGGTCGATATTGCCGGCGGCATCGTCCGACAGACGCTCGGCGACGGCATCGCCGACGCTTTTCGCGAGGTCCGGGTAATGGCGGTTGAAATTGCCGAGACTGTCGAATTCGAAGCGGCCGGCGTGCTTGCCGAACAGATATTGCGACAGGCCGATGGGATTGGCCGTCGGCACCACCTGAATCTCGCCCAGAATCGCGCCGGATTCGCCCGCCGCGTCGATGAGGGGCAACAGATGCTGGACGACGAGAAGGCCGGGCAGCTCATCGGCGTGAAGCCCGGTCTGGATATAGGCCTTGGGGCCACGGCCGGGGGTGCCCCAGCGGTGCACGGTCAGGGTCCGGCGGGTGCCCGGGCTCGACGATAGAAGCGCGATCGTTTCTGTCTGCCGCTGCTGCTTCACGACGCCTTGCTCCTTCATCCGGTCCGCTTTCGTGCAACGCTCGCTTGGCGCTGTCAAGCCGGGTGGCGGCGACGTCGCGTCCGGCAGGCCCCTTCGCGGGGGGCTTCTGATCGGCGCGCCGCCGTGCTAGGCCAGAAACAAAACGAGGAGAGAAAAACCATGGCCTATCAGACCTTCGACCTGTCGGTAAAAGACCATATCGCCCACCTGCAACTGAACCGCCCGGGCGAATTGAACACGATGACCCCGGCCTTCTGGAGCGAGATCAAGGCGATCTTCGAGACGCTGGAGCAGGATCCGGAGGTGCGCGTCGCCGTGCTGTCCTCGACGGGCAAGCATTTCACCGCCGGCATGGACCTGTCGGTCTTCGCCAGCCTCGCCCCCACGATCACCGACGAAGCCCGCAAGCGCGAGGAGCTGCGCCGCAAGATCCTGAAGCTGCAGGATTGTTTCTCGATCATCGAGCGGATGCGCTTTCCGGTGCTGGTGGCGATCCAGGGCGGCTGCATCGGCGGCGGCGTCGACCTCGTCACCGCCTGCGATGCGCGCTACATGACCCGGGAAGGCTTCATCCAGATCGCCGAGATCAACATCGGCATGACCGCCGACGTCGGCACCCTGCAACGCCTGCCGCGCCTCATTCCCGAAGGCGTCGTGCGCGAACTCGCCTATACCGGGCGCCGGCTCGGGGCGGAGCGGGCGCTGGCCCTCGGCCTTGTGAACGAGGTGTTCGAGGATCACGAGGCGCTGCTGGCCGGTGTGTTCAAGATCGCGGGCGAAATCGCCGGGCACAGCCCGCTCGCCGTCGCCGGCACCAAGGAAATGCTGAATTTCACCCGCGACCATTCGGTCGCCGATGGGCTGAACTATATCGCGACCTGGAACGCCGGGATGCTCATGGGCAACGACATGCCGGAAGCCCTGGCCGCCCGGATGCAGAAGCGGGCGCCCGACTACGAGGCCCTGCCGCCCGCGACCAAAAGCCTGCTCTGACCGGCGCCCTGTCCTGATCGAGATCCCGGCCTTCGCCGGGATGACGCCCTTGATTTATGGTCGTCACCCCGGCGAAGGCCGGGGTCTTTCGACGAGAAGGCCCCTCAATCGCCGTCGTCGAGCCGGGCCGCGATGATGCGGGCTTCGGCGACGAGGGCGGCGCAGAGCGGGGTCATGGCATCCCGCTCGGCGACGACGAGGCCGATCGTATGGGCGGCGTCTGGCTCGCGTATGGGGATGGAACGGATATTGTCCGGCAGGCCGAGGGTGGCCGCCAGCTTGGCCGGCATCACGCTCGACCAGCGGCCGGTGCGGACATGGGCGAAGAGCACGATCATCGAATTCGATTCGAGGGTCGGTGTCGCGACGCAGCCGGCGCCTTTCAGCAGGGCGTTGATGATGCGCCGGTTCTGCATGTCGGGGGTCAGCAGGCACAGGGGCACGTCGCCAACCTCGGCCCAGGTCACGCTCTCGCGGTCGCCCAGCGGCGCTTCCGGATTGGTCAGCAGGCGGTAACGTTCGCGGTACAGGGGTACGGTGGCGACCCGGCCCAGGGGCTCGTTGTCGAGATAGGTCAGGGCGGCATCGGCGTCGAGATTGTCGACGAGGGCGAGCGCCTCGGCCGAGGTGCGCGACAGGATGGTGAAATTCACCTGGGGGTGGCGTGCGCGGAACGGCGTCGTCAGGTCCGGCACCATGGGCAGGGCGGTCGGAATCGCGGCGATGGTGAGGTGACCCGACAGGCCCTTGCGCATCGCCTCCACATCCTGCCGCATCGCCCGCGTGTCGCCGACGATGCGCCGCGCCCAGCCCAGCACCTTCTCGCCCTCGGGGGTCAGACGCTGGAAGCGCGAGCCGCGCTGGACGAGAAGCACGCCGAGTTCCGCCTCCAGCTGTTTCAGGCCGGCCGACAGGGTGGGCTGGGTCACGCCGCAGGCTTCCGCCGCCCGGCCGAAATGCCGCTCCCGCGCCAGGGCGAGCAGGAATTCCAGTCGCGTGTTCATGGCGCCAGCACCGCTTCCGCGAGGGCGAGATCGTCCGGCGTGTTGATGTTCAGGAAGGGATCGGGCGCCTCGTCGCCATAATCGACCCGCGCGGAGCTATGGCGGCGGACGAAACCGCCCACCCGGTCCAGCTTCTCGACCGTGAGGGCATGGCGCAGGTCACCGGCCAGCGCGGGCGACCACAGCGCGCTCAACCAATGGTCCCGCCCATGGGACGCGGCGAAGGCGATGGCGGCATCCGCCGCCGCGAGGCGGCCTGCGAGGTCGCGGGGCACGAAGGGCTCGTCCCCGGTCACGGTCAGCAGCGGCTCCCCCGCCCACAGGAGGCCGGCGAGAACCCCTGCCAGCGGCCCCGGATAATCCGGCAGCGTATCGGCGACGATCTCGAGGCCATACCTGAGATAGGGCGCCGGGTCGCCGTTCACATTGAGGGCTAGGCGGCCGACCTGGGGCGCCACCCGCTCGATCACATGCTGGACCAGGGGCTTGCCGGCCAGGGGGGCCAGCATCTTGGGGCCATGGCCGAAGCGGCGGGACAGGCCGCCGCACAGGATGATGCCGGCGGGCTTCACCGCAGGGCGCCCGCGAAGGGAATGAAACCGATCCTGTCGCCGGGGACGACCCGCGTCACCGCTTCCGCGATATCGGCGAAACCTTCGGTATCTCCGCTCCAGGCCAGATTGCCGGCGGCGTTGCGCGCCACCCGCTCCACCTTGCCGTCGTGCAGCCGGGCCGGGATCAGGGCGCGGTCGCCGG
This sequence comes from Zavarzinia sp., assembly GCA_025869435.1. Taxonomy (GTDB): domain Bacteria; phylum Pseudomonadota; class Alphaproteobacteria; order Zavarziniales; family Zavarziniaceae; genus Zavarzinia. The sequence continues at coordinate 1,966 of JAOZVS010000050.1, read as the reverse complement.
CCGGCTTTTCGTAAGCGAAACCGGCCGGCAGGGTGTAACGGGGCAGGGCGCGCGGGGTTTCCCCGGCGAGGTGCCGCACCAGCATCTGGCCGATCAGGGTGAAGGTGACGGCGACCGCCCCCGGATTGCCCGGCAGGCCCAGCACCGGCGTCCCCGCGATCAGGCCAAGGCCCATGGGCCGGCCGGGCTTCAGGGCCAGGCGATGGAAGATCATCTCGCCCTCGCCATGGAGGATCGCCGGAATATGATCCTCGTCGCCGACCGACATGCCGGCGGTGGTGATGACCAGATCGGAGCTTCGGGCGGCGGCCAGCAAGGCCGTGGCGATCGCGGCCCGGTCGTCCGGCAGGATCGGGCCGTCGGTCACGTCACAGCCCAGATCGGCGAGGAGGCCGCGCAGCATCGGCCGGTTGCTGTCGGTCACCTGATGCGCGGCCCTCCGCGCGCCGGCCGGCCGCAGTTCGTCGCCGCTGGACAGCAGCGCGACCCGGAGGCGCGGCCGAACCACGACCTCGGTCACGCCGAGGTCGGCCAGCAGGCCCAGATGCACCGGCGTCAGGCGAAGCCCGGCGGGCAGGGCGGTGTCGCCCGGTCGCAGCACCTCGCCCTTGCGGCGGATGTTGGCGCCGGGGCGAAGGTCGCCGTGCCAGCGCAAGGACTGCCCCTCGACCTGCGCCTGTTCCTGCATCAGGACACCGTCCGTGCCTTCCGGCACCACGGCCCCGGTGAAGATGCGCACCGCTTCCCCGGGGGCGAGGGCATGGGGGAAGGGATGGCCGGCCGCCGCGCGCCCGGCGACAAGGCGGCAGGCGCCATGCCCCGCGCGGTGCAGGGCGTAACCGTCGACGGCGGCATTATCGGCCGCGGGCAGGGCTTCCCGCGCCAGCACGGGTCGGGCCAGGACGCGGCCGGCGGCGGCCGTGATGTCCAGGGTCTCGCAACCCTCCGGCACCGCGATCCGCTCGCCGATCAGGGCCAAGGCCTCGTCCACGGTCAGCAGCGGCGGCCGGCTCACACGTAATGTCCCGCGATCAGGAAATCGACGATGGCGCCGAGATCATCGAGGTTCAGCCAGGGCACGGTGATGCCCGGCGGGGCCTGGGGCGCGGCGATGGCGACGATATGGGGATCGTCCGGCTGCAACAGGGGCTTGCCGACATCGGCGCGGTAAACCTCGATCTTGGGGATGGGGTCGCGCTTGAAACCTTCGACGATGACGACATCGACCGGCGAGAGTTTGGCCAGCAACTGGTCGAGTGTCCATTCCGGCGCGCCGCGATGCTCGTGCATCAGGGCGAAGCGCCGGCTGGAGGCGACGAGGACTTCCGCCGCCCCGGCGACCCGGTGGTTGTGGCTGTCCTTGCCCGGCTGGTCGATATCGAAATCGTGATGGGCGTGCTTGATGGTCGAAACCGTCCGCCCGGTCGCGATCAGGGCGGGGATCAGGCGGGTGACCAGGGTGGTCTTGCCGCTGCCGCTCCAGCCGGCGAAGCCGATCAGTTTGGTCATGGGATCAGGCGCTCCGGCCTTGTGTAGATCGAATGGCGGTGGCCCCGCGCGAAGGCGATCAGAGTGATGCCGGCTTCTTCCGCCAGGCGGACCGCGTAGTCGGTTGGCGCCGAGACCGCGGCAATCACGGCGATGCCCGCCGTCGCCGCCTTGTGCACGATCTCGAAGGAACAGCGGCTGGTGACGGCGAGGAAGCCGCCGGCGGGGTCGATGCCGCGCCGGGCGAGGGCGCCGGTCAGCTTGTCGACCGCGTTGTGGCGGCCGACATCTTCCCGCAGCAGCAGGATATCGCCCTCCGGCCCGACAAAGGCGGCGGCATGGACGGCATGGGACTCGCGGTTCAGCACCTGCCCGGCGGCAAGTCCCGTCATGGCGCGGGCGATGGCAGCGGCGGCGATCCTCGGCCCCCCCGCCACCTTGGGCGGCGGACGCAGGGCTTCGTCAAGACTGTCGATGC
>JAOZVS010000049.1 GCA_025869435.1 Zavarzinia sp. | reverse complement strand
TGGGGGGGGGTGGTGGGGGGGGTGGGTTGGGGGCTGTGGCGGTGGCGGCGGCGGCGGCGCGGGCGGCTGGCAGGCCAGGCGCTTTTCCGCGATCCGACGCTCGATATCGGCCATTTCCCGCTGCAGCACGGCTTCGCGCGCGGTCTCGGCGTCACGCTCCTCGATCAGGGCGATTTCATCGGGATCAATACCGCAGACCGGCTCCGGGATCGCGAACAGGCCAAGGATGGGGGGCCACAGCCACCACAACAGAACAGCGAGCAACAGCAGAAACGCGAAAAGCGCCGCCAGCCACCAGGGAAAGCCCCGGGGCGGCGGGGCGGCGGCCAGGACCGGCGCGACCGGCGGCGGAGGTGGCGGCGTGCCCCGGCGAAACCGGGTCAGCACGCCGCGCTGGCCTTCGCCGCCCTCGCGCACATTGCCCCAGCCGGTCAGCACCGGCTTGCCGTCGATGACGAGGACATGCTCGAGCGACGGAATTTCGAGGGCGTGCAGCAGCATCTGCGCCATCAATCGCTCGCCGCCATCGCTCGATGCCGCGAGACCGTCGGCCTTGCGGCGGATGTCGCCGGTCAGCGCGGCCAGGCGATCCTCGACCGCCGCGCGCTCCCCCTCCGGCAGATCGACGAGGCGGCGCGGCATGGCTTCGCCCGGGGCATACCAGTCGATCTGGCCCCGGCCGGGATCGAAATTCGGCTCGGCCAGCAGGGCGGCATGATCGGCCGAGAGGTTGCGCCGCAGATATTGCGCGATCTGGTCGAAGGCCAGGGTAACCGGCTGGCCGCCCGCGCCGAGGGCGTGGACATCGGTCGACCGGGTGGAGGCGACGAGCTGGCTGGTCATGACGGCGCGTTACTTCGACGGCGTCGCGGGCGTGGCCGCGCCGCCGCCCTGCCCGCCGCTCGCGCCCTGCCCGCCACTTACGCCCTGAGCAGGGGCGGCGGCTTCGGTCGGCGGATTGGCCGGCACGCAGCGGCCCGACAATACGGTCACGCCGACGTTCTGGCTCTTCAGGAAGGCGATCAGCTTCGCGCTGGCGAGAGCGTAATTCACCCGCACCGCCTGCGACGCATCGACCCGCAGGAAGGTGTTCACCCCGACCACCCGGCCGCAGCGGTCGACCAACGGCCCGCCGGAATTGCCGGGCGAAATGCCGGCGGTGTGGACGACGACGGGAACCCCGCCCGCGAGATCCTGCATCACCGAGACTTCGCCGCTGGTCACCGCCATTTCCGGCACGGCCGAGGCATCGCCCTGTTCGATCAGGCGGCGAAAGGCCTGATCCCCCGCCATGACGATGCCGGGAAAGCCGGCGGCGACGACATGGTCGAGCTTGGCGAGCGTGGTGGTCACCGCCAGCGGCTGGATGGTCGCCGGCGCCCCGCCGACCTTCAGGAGGGCGAAATCGGCCTCGCCGGGATCGGTCGCGTTGGTCGAGGCGACAAGGGTCGCGGGTTTGGCGCCGCCCAGCGGCTTGGAGGTGACGAAGATATCCCCCGCCCCGGCGACGACATGGGCGTTGGTGACGACAAAGCCCGGGGCGACGAAGAAGCCCGAGCCCATGCCGACACCTTCCGCTCGGGGTGACAGCACCAGGACCACCGCGCCCTCGACGAGATCGAGCAGATTACCCTCGAACGCCCGGCCGCCTTCCGGCGTCGGCACGGCCTCGGCCGGTGGCGCGGTACTTTCGGGCGGGGCCGGCAGGCCGCCGAAGGGATTGTCGACGGTGCAGACATCGCCTTCGAGGATCTTCTTCGCCTCGGCGATGCGCTTCTCCAGCGCCTCGTTGGCCTTCTTCTGCAGGGCGATCTCTTCCCGCGTACGCGCCTCGTCGATCAGGCTGGCTCGCCCCTCCAGCCCGTCCAGCTTGTGGGCGAGCAGCGCCCAGCCCAGCCAGGCGCCAAGGGCGAGAAACACCAGCGCGACGACGAGCCCGGCCGGAATCAGCCACCAGGGCTTGCCCCGGCGGGGCTCGGCGGACGGGGAGGGCGATTGAGGCATGGACATGAAGGGCGATCCCGACTTCGGCAGGTGCGACGGTGGCAGACGCGCCGTCCCCCACCATCGCACCGCATCGATGCGCTGGACAGGCACTTGAGCGGCGACGCTAACAAACCGCCCGCACCATGCCAATGTCGAGGATCACAACCCCGGAGGGGCAGGGTCAGTTCCAGTGACCCTCGACCCGGGGCGGCGGCGGCTCGTAAATGATGATGTCCCGGGCCTGGGCGGCCCCGGCGCAACCGGACAGGCCGAGCCCGAGAATCAGCGCTGCCGCAGCTGCTCGATTCGACATGATGGCGTTCTCCGACGGAAGGTTTCCGCATTCCCTGAAACGGCGGAATACGGGCATTTCCTGCATGGCCCGCGGGCCTTCCCTGCCCCCGATGTTCCCTCTATGATCCCGGCCATGTTTACCGAAGCCCCCCTCGACTGCGGCCGCGCCGTCGTCCTGCCCGAATGGGTCGACTACAACGGCCATATGAACGTCGGCTATTACGTGCTGGCGATCGATCAGGCGCTCGACCGCAGTTTCGACCGGTTCGATTGCGGCAAGGCTTATGTCGAGCGGACCAACCGCTCGTTCTTCGTGCTGGAAACCCATGTCCGGTACCTGCGCGAGGTGACGGCCGGCGCCCCCCTCGCCTTCAGCTTCCAGCTGATCGGCCATGACGCCAAGCGCCTGCATTATTTCATCGAGATGCGCCACGCCGAGGAGGGCTTCCTGTCCGCGACCTCGGAACAGATCGCGCTTCATGTCGATCTCGGCACCCGCAAGACCGAGGTCATGCCGGATCATCTACAGGCCATGTTCGCCGAGATGGCCGCCGCCCATGCCGCCCTGCCCGCGCCGGAAGGCCTTGGCCGGGTCATGGGCCTTGGCCGGAAAAGCTGATCCGATGGCCAGCGATCCCTTCGATCCCGCCGGCTGGGACGACCCCGGCCCGGCGGATGCCCCGGATGTTCCGGCACCGACGCCCTATTACCTCGACGGCCTGAACCCGGAGCAGCGCGCCGCGGTCGAGGCGACGGACGGCCCCGTCCTCGTCCTTGCCGGCGCCGGCACCGGCAAGACCCGGGTGCTGACCACCCGGATCGCCCATCTCCTGCACCTCGGCAAGGCCTGGCCGGGGCAGATCCTCGCCGTCACCTTCACCAACAAGGCGGCGCGCGAGATGCAGGAGCGGGTCGCCGCCATCGTCCCCGGCGCGGCCGAGGGCATGAACTGGCTCGGCACCTTCCATTCGATCGCCGCGCGGATCCTGCGCCGGCACGCCGAACTCGTCGGCCTGCAGCCCAATTTCACCATTCTCGACGCCGACGACCAGCTGCGCCTGATGAAACAGCTGATCGCCGCCGAGGGGCTGGACGACAAGCGCTTTCCCGCGCGCAGCCTCGCCGTGCTGATCGACCGCTGGAAGAACCGCGCCCTGACCCCGGACCGGCTGGGCAGCGACGACGCCCATAGTTTCGCCGAGGGCAAGGGCAAGATCCTCTACACCGCCTATCAAGACCGGCTGAAGACCCTGAACGCCGCCGATTTCGGCGACCTTCTGCTGCATGTCATCACCATCTTCCAGAACCACCCGGACGTGCTGGCGGACTGGCAGCGGCGCTTCAAATATATCCTCGTCGACGAATATCAGGACACCAACGTCGCCCAGTATCTGTGGCTGCGCCTGCTGGCCCAGCGCTGGCGCAACCTGTGCTGCGTCGGCGACGACGACCAGTCGATCTATGGCTGGCGCGGCGCCGAGGTCGGCAACATCCTGAAGTTCGAGAGCGATTTCCCCGGTGCCAAGGTGATCCGGCTGGAGCGCAATTACCGCTCCACCGGCCATATCCTCGCCGCCGCCTCGGGCCTCATCGCCGCCAACCAGGGCCGCCTCGGCAAGACCCTGTGGACCGAGGACGAGGCGGGCGAGAAGGTCCGCGTCATCGGTTACTGGGACGGCGAGGAAGAGGCCCGCTCCACCGCCGACCTGATCGAGGGAATGCGCGGCCATGGCCGGCGCCTGTCGGACATGGCGATTCTCGTCCGCGCCGGCCACCAGACCCGCGCCTTCGAGGAGCGGTTCGTGGCGACCGGCCTGCCCTATCGCGTGATCGGCGGCCCCCGCTTCTACGAGCGGCAGGAAATCCGCGACGCCCTCGCCTATTTCCGCATCGTGGTCCAGCCGGAGGACGATCTCGCCTTCGAGCGGATCGTCAACGTGCCGAAGCGCGGCCTTGGCGATGCCACGATCCAGCAGCTTCACATCCTCGCCCGGGCGCGCGGCATCTCGCTGCATCACGCGGCGAGCGTGATCACCGAGACGGACGAACTAAAGCCCAGGGCGCGCACGGCGCTGCGCGACCTGATCGAGGGCTTCGCCCGCTGGCGCTCGGTCGGGCGCGACCTGCCCCATGCCGAACTGGCCGAGACCATCCTGGACGAAAGCGGTTACACCGCCATGTGGCAGGCCGACAAGTCGGCCGAGGCGCCGGGCCGGCTCGACAACCTCAAGGAATTGGTCGACGCCATCGCCGGCTTCGAATCCCTGCCCGCCTTCCTCGACCATGTCGCGCTTGTGATGGAGATCGAGCGGGGCGACGCCGGCCAGGACATGGTCACGCTGATGACCCTGCATGGCGCCAAGGGCCTGGAATTCCCCGTGGTCTTCCTGCCCGGCTGGGAGGAAGGCCTGTTCCCCAGCCAGCGCAGCCTCGACGAGAGCGGCCTCGCCGGTCTCGAGGAGGAGCGCCGCCTCGCCTATGTCGGCATCACCCGGGCGCGGGAGACGGCGATCATCAGCCATGCCGCCAACCGCCGCATCTATAACCAGTGGCAAAGCGCGATTCCGTCCCGCTTCATCGAAGAGATGCCGCGCGACCATGTCGAGACCGAGGCCAAGCCCGGCCTGTGGGGCGCCAACGCGGGAAGCTCCAGCCTCGGCACCTCGTTGCGCGAGGCCGATCTGTTCGGCGATCGCGGCACGCCTGGCCCCGGCTATCGCCGCGCGGCCGAGGCCAAGCCCGTGCGGGCCATCGATCTCAGCGCCGAGCGAGTCACCGTGACCGACAACACGGGCGAGGATTTCTCGACCGGCGAGCGCGTGTTCCACCAGAAATTCGGCTATGGCCGCATCGCCCGCATCGAGGGCAACAAGCTCGACATCAATTTCGACAAGGCGGGGGTCAAGAAAGTGATCGCCAGCTTCGTCTCCCGGGCGTAACCCCTGTTTTCCCTTCCGAGGCCCTGACATGAATCCTGGCGCCGGCCTGATCGAAGCCCATCTGACCCTGCCGCCGGAAGCGGTGCCCGCCTTCGAGCTGATGCTGTCCGACCTCGTCGTCGCGCTGACGACGATGACCCGCGACGATGGCGCGACCTGGACGCTGGAAGCCCTGCTCGGCCCCGATGGCGACAAGGAAGCACTGGCCGATGCCCTGGTCGAAGCCGCCACCATCGCCGGCATCGAACTGCCGCCGATCGAATGGCGCGTGCTGCCCGATGTCGACTGGGTGTCGGAGACTCAGAAGATCCTGAAGCCCCTCGACATCGGCCGGTTCTGGATCCACGGCCCGGAGGCGCCGGAAGTGCCGCCCGTCGCCGCCATTGCCCTGGAAATCGAGGCGGGCATGGCTTTCGGCACCGGCCGCCACGCGACGACGGCGGGCTGTGTCCTCGCGCTGGAGCGGCTGGCCCGCATCCGCCGTTTCCGCCGGGTCATCGATGTCGGCGCCGGCTCGGGCATCCTCGCCATGGTGGCCGCGAAGCTGATGCATCCGCCGGTGCTCTGGGCGACCGATGTCGATCCGGTCGCGGTCGAGACGGCACGCGACAACGCGGCGAAGAATGGCCTGCGCGCCGCGGCGCTGCACACGGTCGCCGATGGCGTGATCGAGCGGAAGGTCCAGGCCGCCGCGCCCTTCGATCTCGTGATCGCCAATATCCTGGCGGTGCCCCTGATGAAACTGGCGAAACAGATTTGCGATGTGGTCGCGCCCGGCGGCACCATCGTCCTGTCGGGACTTCTGGTGTCGCAGGAGACGATGGTCCTGTCGGCCTACCGCCAGCGCGGCTTCCACCTCGCCGCCCATATCCACAAAGAAAACTGGGCGACCCTGATCCTCACCCGCTAGGGAGAGGTCGAGGTCGCCCAGCTTCGGCGTCTCGTCACAATGTCTCGGCGCGCCGTCGGGCGCACCTGATGCCTCAAGCGGCGGTGCGGGCCGCGGCGTTTTCGTTCGCCACGTCCTTCAGCGCCTGTGCCTGCAACAGCACTTTGGCATCCCGCCGGACACGACCGGCGACGACGCCATCAATCTGACCGCGGTCGATGCCGATATCGGCAAGGAGGCGGTCGTCAAGAACAGACAATTCGGCACGGAGGCGCTGACGCGCCATGAAGACCTTCAGCGCCCCGACGAGCTTTCCCGGAACCTTGGCCACGATCATGACAATCTCCCACAGGAAAACACTCAACCCCACCAGCGGGACGATCCTGGCCGTGACCATGTCCGGGCCGCCGATGAAACCATAGGTGCTGCCGGGCCCATGCCCAACATGCGATCGGGACGCCTCGTAAGGAACGTAAGCCATGATGCTTCTCCTTCGGTTGGCGTTACCGTCATGGCAAGATATACGCGGCGGGCGGACTTTCCGGCAGGGGGGCGCTGGCAGGCGAGATATGCGTTCGACGCATTGGAAACAAATTATCGTCCCACTAAATGCATAGCTCTTCAGCAGTCGTACCGAATTTGTCGCCAAGAGGCTAAAAAATGAGCACTCCAGATCAGGTCCCCGCCCGCTTCCTCGACACCGGAGAGATGGCCGAACTGGAACGCCTGATGCCGGGCAAGCCCCTGGAATCGCTGGCCCTTCGCCTTGCCGGCGCGGCCGCCGGGACCGCCGGGCGGGGCGCCGACCTCTTGGCCGTGATCGACCCCGGCGCTTCCACCACCCTCGGGCCCCAGGTCGAAGGCGTGGTGAAGCGCCTGCGGCCCCGCCTGCTGGCCTCCATCGGGGCCGGCCGCAAGGCGAGTGCCGCCCGCATCGCAGCCCTGCGCGCGGAGCTGGCGCGGCGCGACCTCGCCGGTTTCCTGATCCCCCTCGCCGACGAGCACCAGGGCGAATATATCCCGCCCTCGGCCCAGCGCCTCGCCTGGATCAGCGGCTTTTCCGGCTCGGCCGGCCTCGCCGTCGTGCTGCAAGGCGAAGCTGCGATCTTCGTCGACGGGCGTTACACGCTGCAAGTCCGTGACCAGGTCGATACCGCGATCTTCGCCCCCCATCACCTGATCGAGGAGCCGCCGGCCGGCTGGCTGGCGCCCCGGCTGAAGGCGGGCGACCGCCTCGGCTTCGATCCCTGGCTGCACACCACGGCCGGCATCGCCGCCATCGAGCGGGCGGCGGCGGCGGCCGGCGCCCATCTGGTCGCGGTCGCGAGCAATCCGGTCGACGCGGTCTGGACCGACCGGCCGCCCACGCCGCTGTCGCCGATGAAGCCCCATGCCCTCGGCTTCGCCGGCGAAAGCCACGAGGACAAGATCGCCCGCCTCGCGAAGGGCCTTGCCGCCGAGGGGCTGGACGCGGCGGTGATCAGCGCGCCCGATGGCCTCGCCTGGCTGCTGAACGTCCGGGGGCAGGATGTGCCCAACAATCCGCTGTCCCTCGGCTTCGCCGTGCTCGAGGCGGGCGGCGAGGGTCATGTCCGGCTTTTCGTCGATCCGGCCAAACTGACCGACGAGGTGCGCCGCCACCTCGGCAACCGGGTGACGATTGCGGCGCCGGACGAGCTCGGCCCCGCGCTCGATGCCCTCGGCGCCGCAGGCGCGAAAGTCCGCCTCGATGCGGCGACGGCCGGGGTCTGGCTGTCGGCGCGGATCGCGGCGGCCGGCGGCACGCCCCTGCCCGGCCTCGATCCCTGTGCCCTGCCGAGGGCGATCAAGAACCCGGTCGAGATCGCCGGCACCCGCAGCGCCCATGTCCGCGACGGCGCCGCCATCGTCCATTTCCTGCACGGCTTGCAACAGGCGGTCGAAGCCGGCGAGACGCTCGACGAACTCGCCGTCGTCGCCCGGCTGGAAGCGGCGCGCGCGGCCCATGCCTGGTTCCGCGGCCCCAGCTTCGACACCATCGCCGGTTTCGGCCCCAATGGCGCCATCGTCCATTACCGCGCAACCGAAGAGACCAGCCGCGTGCTGGAGAAGGGCAATCTGCTGCTGCTCGATTCCGGTGCGCAATATCCGGACGGCACCACCGACGTCACAAGGACGATCGCCATCGGCACGCCGAGCCCGGAACACCGAAACCGTTACACACTGGTCCTCAAGGGTCATCTGGCGCTGGGCGCGGCGCGGTTTCCGGTCGGCACCTCGGGCAGCCAGCTCGACGTGCTGGCGCGGTTGCCGTTATGGATGGCCGGCCTCGACTACGACCATGGCACGGGCCACGGCGTCGGCGCCTTCCTCTGCGTTCACGAGGGGCCGCAGCGCATCTCGAAGATGCCCAACAGCGTCGCCCTGCGCCCGGGCATGATCGTCTCGAACGAGCCCGGCTATTACAAGACCGGAGCCTATGGCATCCGCATCGAGAATCTGGTGACCGTCACCGAATTGCCGGCCCCGGTCGGCGCCGAGCGCGAGATGCTGGGCTTCGAGACCCTGACCCAGGTGCCCTACGACCGCCGGCTGATCGATGTCGCCCTGCTGTCAGCGGCGGAAATCGCGCTGGTCGATGCCTATCACGCGCGGGTGCAGTCGACCCTCACGGCATTGCTGCCGACGGAAGACCGCGCTTTCCTGATCGCCGCCTGCGCGCCGCTGGCCTGAAGCGGCCGAGCGTCCTACCGGGCGCGAGGCGCCCGGGGCGGCAAACCGAAAGGCACGCCCGGTTCATGCTTGCCGTTGCGGATGGTGAAACTGGTCTTCACGCTGGCGACATTGGGCGCCGGGGTCAGTTCCCGGGTCAGGAACGACTGGAATTCGGCCAGGTCGCGGGCGACGATCTTCAGGATGAAGTCGATTTCGCCGTTCAGCATCCAGCATTCGCGGACGAGCGGCATGGCCCGCACCCTCTCCTCGAAGGCGACGAGATCGGCTTCGGCCTGGGAGGCGAGGCCGACCATGGCGAAGACCGTGACTTCGAAGCCCAGCGATTCGGCATCCACCTCGGCGTGATAGCCCCGGATGAAACCCGATTCCTCGAGAGCCCTGACCCGGCGCAGACAGGGTGGTGCCGAAATCCCGACCTGCCGCGCAAGATCGACGTTGGTCATGCGGCCATCGGTTTGCAGATGTGCCAGAATCTGCAGGTCGATTTCGTCAAGCTTTACCTTGGTCATGCGCTCCCCCTGTGGCGGCGCATTATCAGGCCGTGCCCAGCGATACGAAAGAAAATTTCACGACAAGATGCAAAATGCCGACGCAACATCGGCAAGCGGGGGATTAGACGCCAGTTTCGTCCGCCGTCAAGGTTCATGCGGAAAGCCGCGCGCCGCCTCTTGGCGGGCCATGCCCCCAGCGCATAACATGGTGATCTACAGGGAACCCATATAGGCGATTCTCTCAACGGATTCTCGTTGCCCCGCGGGGCGACGGAACAGAACAAAGGTGGAGTTGTCGGGAATGACGGAGCGTCGCCACGCCAGGGTGCTGATCATCGGCTCCGGACCCGCGGGCTGCACCGCGGCCATCTACGCGGCCCGGGCCTGCCTCGATCCCGTCATGGTGCGCGGCCTGACGCCCGGCGGCCAGCTGACCATCACCACCGAGGTCGAGAATTACCCCGGCTTCGCCGAGGCGATCCAGGGCCCTTGGCTGATGGAGCAGATGGAGGCTCAGGCCCGCCACGTCGGCACCACCATCATCGACGACATCGTGACCGAGGTCGATTTCAGCCGCCGTCCCTTCACCCTGAAAGGCGATTCGGGCACCGAATATACCGCCGACACGGTGATCATCGCGACGGGCGCCAGTGCCAAATGGCTGGGCCTGCCCTCGGAACAGAAATACCAGGGCTTCGGCGTTTCCGCCTGCGCGACCTGCGACGGCTTCTTCTATCGCGGCAAGAAGGTCATCGTCGTCGGCGGCGGCAATACCGCGGTCGAGGAAGCGCTCTACCTCACCAATCATGCCTCCAGGGTCACGCTGGTGCATCGGCGGGGCGAGCTTCGCGCCGACAAGACCAACCAGCGCCGCCTGCTCGCCCACCCCAAGGTGGACGTGATCTGGAACAGCGCGGTCGAGGAAATCCTGGGTGGCGAAGATCCGCCCGGCGTGACCGGCGTGAGGCTGAAGAATCTGGAGACGGGCGCGATCAGCGAACTGGAGACCGACGGTTTCTTCGTCGCCATCGGCCATGCGCCGGCGACCGAATTGTTCAAGGGCAAGCTGCCGATGGACGATTCCGGCTATCTGCTGACCGCGCCCGATTCGACGGCGACCAGCATCCCCGGCGTCTTCGCCGCCGGCGACGTGAAGGACCATGTCTTCCGCCAGGCGGTCACCGCCGCCGGCATGGGATGCATGGCGGCGCTGGAGGCGGAACGCTTCCTGGGCCAGCATGAGAGCGAACAGGCTGCGGCTGCCGAATAACACGGCGATGCGTGCGCAGAAAAGCGTGCGTGAATTGGGGGGCGCGCGATGATGGACTGGGACAAGCTGCGGATTTTCCACGCCGTTGCCGAGGCTGGCAGTTTCACCCATGCGGGCGAAGTGCTGAACCTCTCGCAATCGGCGGTCAGCCGCCAGATCAGCGCCCTCGAGGAAAGCCTCAAGGTCTCGCTGTTCCACCGCCATGCCCGCGGCCTCATCCTGACGGAACAGGGCGAATTGCTGTTCCGCACCGCCCATGACGTCTTTGCCAAGCTGGCCATGGCGGAAGCCATGCTGGCCGACACCAAGGACAAGCCCCGGGGCGAGCTGCGGGTGACCACCACCGTCAGCTTCGGCATGTTGTGGCTGACGCCGCGGATCAAGGAATTCTCGGATCTCTATCCCGATATCCGCGTCCACCTGATCCTCGATGACGACGAACTGGACCTCGGCATGCGCGAGGCGGATATCGCCATCCGCTTCCGCGCGCCCGTCCAGGCCGATCTGGTGCAGCGCCGGCTGGTGCAGGTGACCAATCACCTCTATGCCGCGCCGAGCTATCTGAAGCGCTTCGGGGCGCCGAAGAATATCGACGATCTCGACAATCACGCCATCCTCGCCTATGGCGCCGCCGTGCCCCAGCCGCTGGCCGATGTGAACTGGCTGCTGGCCAAGGCGACCGATCCGCAGCGCCCGCGCAAGCCGGTGTTCACGGTCAACAACATCTATGCCCTGATGCTGGCGGTGGAATCCGGCCTCGGCATCGCCGCCCTGCCCGACTATGTCGCGCGCGGCAACACCAGGCTGACCCAGGTCCTGCCCGACAGCGCCGGGCCGACCTTCGATACCTATTTCGTCTACCCCGAGGAATTGCGTGACACCAAGCGTATCGCCGTGTTCCGCGACTTCATGCTGCGCAAGGTCGCCGAATGGGGCTTCTGAGCCCCATTCCGCACCGCAACATACCGACAAAACTGTCACAAGATTGAAAACGCAGGGATTTTCCCTGCGTTTTCATTCCATGCAAAAATTGCAACAGCCGCTGCTCGCAATAGCAATGGTGACTGAGCGGTCGCGGGATTATTTATCACTTCGACGCCGCCGCTTGCGGTGGCTTTGAATACCCGCCCCACTCCTCCCCCGGGCCGGTATTCGGTCGGGTGGTTTGCCCCCCATTCCCCCGACCAACTTCACGATCTTTTGACGTGAAGCCTCCCTGTAAGACTTGCCGGGCCCTTGGGCCCGGCTTTTTTTTGCCTTCTGCTTTGGGCGGACTCAGCTTTTCTGTCCAATTTGGCGGTATTAAACCGTGCCATTCAGCCAACTCTTTGTTCTGGCGCGTTTTTTCACGTCAGGGAAATACACCCGAAACGCATATTCATCCGATTTGGAACCACTTTTCATCGCTATTCAGGGGCATTTACCGCCATTCTGAATGTCACCGGGGCGCCGAGCCGTGCCCGCATGACCGAGTGGAGGTGTACCCGAGATGAAGCCCGATGCCGGCGCCGCCGTCGCCCTGACCCTGCTTCAGATCGAAACCATGCGCCGTGAAATCCAGGCGAGCGTGCTCGACACGATGATGACGGCGAACCAGCAGTATCTGGAGCACCAGCTGGACCAGGACGATTTCGTGGTGGCCAACGAAATCGCCCGCCTGCTGAAGGAAAGTGTCGCCATGGCCGGTGATATCGCCGCGCGATTGCGCCTCAGTGTTCCGCAACCCGCCGCGCCCGGACCGATGCCGCGGCCCGCCCAGGGAGAGAACGCATGACGATGTATTCCCCCGCCTTCCCCGCCACGCAAGCCTATCGGCCCTTGGCGGAGGACCAGATGCTGATGCGTCTGCTGTCGGTGCTGCGCTACCCGCCCCAAGGCACCGAATACGGCCTTGTCGAGCGCAATGCCTGCCGTCTTGCCCTGGGCATCACCGGCTTCGAGCTGGACGCCGTGATCCGTCGCGGTCGCCAGCGCGGGCTTGTCGACACCCAGTCGGCCTATGACCGCGTCGCGCTGACGCCGCGCGGCCTGCAGAAGCTGCTTTCGGCCTGATCACATGTAGAGCGCCTCGTGCTCGAGCCCCTTGTAGAGGCTGGCCACCTGCTCGCCATAGCCATTGAACAGCAGGGTCGGCCGCCGCTCGTCGGTGCCGAGCACGCGCTCGAACGCCTGCGACCAGCGCGGATGCGGCACCTGCGGATTCACATTGGCCCAGAAGCCATATTCGTCCGGCCCCAGCGACTGCCAGAAGGTTTCCGGACGCTGATCGGTGAAGGTGATGCGGACGATCGACTTGATCGACTTGAAACCGTATTTCCACGGCAGGGCCAGGCGCAGCGGCGCCCCGAACTGCGGTGCCGCCGGCTTGCCGTAGACACCCGTGACCATGAAGGCGAGATCATTCGCCGCCTCCTCCATGGTCAGGCCCTCGACATAGGGCCAGGGGTAGAAGGAATTCTGGCGCTGGCCGCTGGCGATCTTGGGATCGTTGAAGGTCTCGAAGCGGATGTATTTCGCCGCCGACAAAGGCTCGGCCAGGGCCAGCAGCGCGCGTAAGGGAAAGCCGGTCCAGGGCACCGCCATCGACCAGGCTTCGACGCAGCGGTGGCGATACAGCCGCTCTTCCAGCGTGAAGCGGCCAAGCAGGTCATCGATCGCCCAGGACGCGGGCTTCGCCACCATGCCGTCGATCACCACGGTCCAGGGGCGGATCGGCAGCTTGTCGGCATTGGCCCAGATCTGCTTGTGAGTGCCGAATTCGTAGAAATTATTGTAGGTGGAGGCCCATTGTTCGTCGGTCTGGGGCCGGTCGAGAATGAAGGCATCGTTGCGGCGGGCAGGATAGAGCGGGGCCGAAGGATCCGGGACCGACGCACCGCCGCTCTCGGCCTTGGCCGGGTTGCTGTCGCCATCGCAGCCGGCGAGCAGGGCGATGGTGCCAAGACCCGCCATTTTCATCAGGCGCCGACGGTCGAGAAAGACACTCTCGGGCGTCGCGTCGGCTTCGCGCACCTGGTCCCAGGGTTTGCGGATCCGGATCAGCATGGCGAACTCTCCCGTGACGGCGGCCGGCGGCCACAAACTTCCACAGGGA
>JAOZVS010000048.1 GCA_025869435.1 Zavarzinia sp. | reverse complement strand
GTGGGACGGCGTGGCGGTGCCCGGCGCGATCGACGGGTCGAAGCCGTCGATGTCGATGGTGAAATAATAGCGGGCGCCGGCGGGAATCCGGGCGATCACCGCGTCCAGCCCCAGTTTCCGCACCTGCCGCACCGAGAGAATGTCCGAGCCCATGGCCCGCGCATCCTCGTAACCCTGCCGGTTGGTCGAGGAGACATTGCGGATGCCGAGTTGCGTCAGGCCCGAGACCCAGGGCTTCTCGGCCGCGCGGCGCAGGGGATTGCCATGGCCGAAGCGGACGCCGTGGCGCTCGTCGACGAAATCGAGATGGGCGTCGATATGGACGACATGGAACGGCGCCTGGCCCTCGAAGGCATTGATGCAGCCGATATTCACCGAATGATCGCCGCCCAGCACCACGGGGATAGCCCCGGCCGCCAGGATCTTGCGCACGCCAAATTCGATATGGGCGAGGGAGCGGATCTGGTCGGTGTGAATGATGTCGGCATCGCCGATATCGACGATGCGGCCGTCATCGGCGGTCAGATAGGTGACGTCATCCTCGAAATCATAGGCGCCGTCGTGCCCGAAGGAGAACAGGGTCGAGGCCTCGCGAATCGCCCTCGGCCCGAAGCGCGCCCCGGCCCGCCATTGCGTGCCCATGTCGAGGGGGGCGCCCAGCACGGCCACAGTTGCGTCG
This sequence comes from Zavarzinia sp., assembly GCA_025869435.1. Classification (GTDB taxonomy): domain Bacteria; phylum Pseudomonadota; class Alphaproteobacteria; order Zavarziniales; family Zavarziniaceae; genus Zavarzinia. The sequence goes on along the minus strand of JAOZVS010000048.1, from coordinate 13,087 downwards.
ATCGCATCCCAGTCGGGACAGATCGGCGCCTTGGCGAAAGTGCAGAAACCGGTGAACGGCAGGTCCAGGCGGCCCTTGTCATAGCCGTTGGCCATGGCTCAGGCCCTGATGCCGGCGGCGATGACGCAGAGCAGCTCGAACATCAGGGTGGCGCCGAGCAGCGAGGTCATGTTGGAGACGTCGAAGGGCGGTGAGACCTCGACCACATCGGCGCCGATGATGTCGAGCCCGGCGAGGCCGCGCACCATGCGCTGGCCCTCGAAGGTCGAGAAGCCGCCGATTTCCGGCGTGCCGGTGCCGGGTGCCTGCGCGGGGTCGATCGAATCGACATCGAAGGAGACATAGGTCCGGCCGGCGCCGACGATGTCCCGCGCCTCGGCGATGATGTCCTCGGCCGTCCGCTTGATGAATTCCTCGATGAAGATGATGCGGAAACCGGCGGCCCGGGCGAAATCGAGGTCGGACGGATCGTAGATCGAGCCGCGAATGCCGATCTGGACGACCCGCTTGGGATCGAGCAGCCCCTCCTCGACCGCGCGGCGGAAGGGGGTGCCGTGGGTATAGAGATTGTCGCCGAAATAGCGGTCGTTGGTGTCGGAATGGGCATCGAAGTGGATCATGCCCACCGGCCCGTCGGCCGCCAGCGCGCGCAGGATCGGCAGCGAGATCAGATGGTCGCCGCCCGCCGTGATCGGAATGCAGCCCGCCTGCTTCAGCTCGGTGAAGAAGCCGGTGATGAGCCGCAGCGAATCCATCAGGTCGATCGGATTGACCGGCGAATCGCCGAGATCGGCGACCCGCGCCCGGTCATAGGGGGCGACGCCGGTCACATGATGGATCTTGCGCATGAAGGCCGAGGCGTTGCGGATTTCCCGGGGCCCGTGACGGGCGCCGGCCCGGTTGGTGGTGCCACCATCGAAGGGCACGCCGACGAGGGCGATGTCGACCAGCGACGGATCGGTCGCCATCGGCAGGCGCATAAAGGTGGGCAGGCCGGCGAAACGGGGGATGACAGCGGCATCCTGCGGCTGCGGGAAGGCACGATCGGACATGGAGCAACCTCGAGCACTCGAATGCGCCATGGTCCGCCGGCCGCGCCGGCCGGACCATTCCGTTTCCTCAAACCTCGGTTGGATGCCTATTCGACGGGAAGCAGGGTGCCCGTCGCCTCGGGGCCGAACATCACCGAACGCACGGCGCGGGCGAAATTATCCGCCAGCACATCGTCCGGCAGGCCGGGCAGCGGTTGGATCGTCACCCCGTTCACATTGTCGCGCAGCACTTCGAGATCGGCGCGGGAAGCGACCAGGCCGGTCTTCGGGCCGACCAGCAGCACCCGGCCGTAGAGCTTGCCACCGATATCGAGCGCGGAATTGCCCGCCCCCTTGCCCTTCACGTAGTCGGTCAGGGACACCTTGAGGTCGAGGCCATATTGCCCGCTCGGTTCGCTGGCGAATTCCTGTTCGAGACGGGTCTTGAGCGCGGCCAGCAGCTTCTGCGGCACCGCCGTCCCCTCGACCTCGATCGATACCGAGGCGACATGGACCGCCGGGGCGAGCAGGGACTGATAGGGCGTCGGCTCCGGCTGGCAGGCCGCGATGACGAAAGCGCCAAGGCCAAGGCACAAGGCCAGAATCACACGCCGCATCGCCATGCCCCCAAGGCTTCCCCAAGCAGGGGGCATTGTCGATGCAGACGGCCCCTTGGGCAAGGGGCAGCTTTGGCGCTTTGCGCCGTTCAGGCCGCCACCCGCTCCAGCCGGCGCGCGCGCTTGGCCCACAGCCACCAGGCGCCGCGCTGGGCGACCCGGGCGATCAAGCCATGAGGGGCGAGGCCGATCGCCTTCAGGATCATCGAGATCGCCCGGGCGAGATGGCCATAGCGATAGTTGCGATAGGCTCTCTTGCTGTAGGCCAGCATCGAGCTTTCCCGGTCGTAGTGCGCTTCCGGGCCGAAATTGGCGCAGTGGAAGGCGAAGGCCAGTTCGTCGTCCTCCGCCTCGTTCACCCGGCCGAGGGCGACCTTGATCTTGGCGAAGAGGCCGAGGCTGTCCTCGGGATCGAATGTCTTCAGCGTGTCGTAGAACAGCTTGAAATGGCGGAATTCATCGCCGGCGACGAGATGGCTGATCTGCTTCAGCACCGGCTCCTCGGTCGCGTCGCGGATCGCGGAATAATAGCTGGAGGTGCCGCATTCGACGACGCAGCGCGCCAGCAATTCCCCGGCGCGGGAGCCGCGAACGGATTCCGTCGCCTCCAGCGGCAGGCGATAGCCCTCGCGGAAACGGGCCAGCCGCTCCTCGAAATGGAAGTCGGGATCGGCCTTGCTGGCCCAGGCCGCCAGGGCCTGACCGTGCAGCCGCTCCTCCTGCCCCCATTTGCGGATGGCTTCGTGAAGCCAGGTTTCAGCGTGAAAGACGTTCAGCAGATAGGCGACATAATCTTCGGAATTGGCCTCGACAAGACTGGCGGTCTTGATAGCCATGACCATGTCGGGGTCGATCTTGGACGGGTCGAACTTGTCCCATCCGATATCGTCCAGTCCCCAGTGACGGTTCATGCCCGGTCTCTCCTGCAGTCACTTACGCAACCCGCGCATGATAGCACAGGATTTCATCGAAACCCCGGTATAGGAGAGCTTTGGGTGACACGCAAGTGACAGCCTGTTGCACAGCAAAACGGCGGCTGGAGTGACCAGCCGCCGCTGCGATCGGAAATTCGTGGCACCCGGTCAGGCGACGTCCATCACCTGGCGAATCGCCGAAACCTCGGAGTCGGCGCGGATGCGCTGGGCATCGTCGGCCGCCGCGGCCAGATTCGCCTCGGCCTCGGCCAGCTTCTCGGACAGCACGGCCCTGGTGGTCGAGGCGAGATCGATCGCTTCCTCGGCGAGGACGGTCAGACCGGCGGGCGTCACCTGGGCGAAGCCGCTGCGCACGAACAGGCGAGCGGAAATCTTGCCGGCCTCCTGCACTTCGACGACACCCGGGCGCAGCAGGGCGACGAAGGGCGCGTGGTCCGGCAGGACCGCGAAATCACCCTCTTCGCCCGGCACGACGACCATCTCGACATCGGCCGAGAACAGGCGCCGCTCTGGACTGACCAGTTCGAAATGTACCTTGTCGGCCATTGTCTCTGCCTATCCTCAGGCGGCCTCGGCCGCCAGCTTCTTGGCCTTTTCGACCGCTTCCTCGATGGTGCCGACCATGTAGAAGGCGGCTTCCGGCAGGTGGTCGTATTCGCCGGCGGCGATCGCCTTGAAGCCCTTGATGGTGTCCGCGAGGGCCACGAGCTTGCCGGGGGCGCCGGTGAAGATTTCCGCCACGTGGAACGGCTGCGACAGGAAGCGCTGGATCTTGCGGGCGCGGGCGACGGTCAGCTTGTCTTCTTCCGACAATTCGTCCATGCCCAGGATCGCGATGATGTCCTGGAGCGACTTGTACTGCTGCAGGATCGACTGGACCTTGCGGGCGGTGTCGTAATGTTCCTGGCCGACGACGCGCGGATCGAGAATGCGCGAGGTCGAGTCGAGCGGATCGACCGCCGGGTAGATGCCGAGCTCGGCGATCTGGCGCGACAGCACCGTCGTCGCGTCGAGGTGGGCGAAGGAGGTCGCGGGCGCCGGGTCGGTCAGATCGTCGGCCGGCACGTAAATCGCCTGCACCGAGGTGATCGAGCCCTTGGAGGTCGTGGTGATACGCTCCTGCAGGTTGCCCATCTCGGTCGCGAGGGTCGGCTGGTAACCCACCGCCGACGGAATACGGCCGAGCAGCGCCGACACTTCCGAACCCGCCTGGGTGAAGCGGAAGATGTTGTCGACGAAGAACAGCACGTCCTGGCCCTGCTCGTCGCGGAAATATTCCGCCATGGTCAGGCCGGTCAGGGCGACGCGGGCGCGGGCGCCCGGCGGCTCGTTCATCTGGCCGTAAACGAGGGCCACCTTGGAATTCGGGCCTTCGAGGTCGATGACCTTGGCTTCCACGAACTCATGGTACAGATCGTTGCCTTCGCGGGTCCGCTCGCCGACGCCGGCGAAGACCGAGAAGCCGCCGTGGGCCTTGGCGATGTTGTTGATCAGTTCCTGGATGAGCACGGTCTTGCCGACGCCGGCGCCGCCGAACAGGCCGATCTTGCCGCCGCGGGCGTAAGGCGCCAGCAGATCGACGACCTTGATGCCGGTGACGAGCACCTGGCTCTCGGTCGACTGCTCGGTGAAGGGCGGGGCGATCGCGTGAATGGGCGCGCTCAGCTTGTTGCCGATCGGGCCGCCTTCATCGATCGGCTCGCCGATCACGTTCAGGATGCGGCCGAGCACTTCCGGGCCGACCGGCACGGTGATCGCCGCGCCGGTGTCGGTGACGGGCAGGCCGCGCACCAGACCGTCGGTCGTGTCCATCGCGATGCAGCGCACCGAAGACTGGCCAAGGTGCTGCGCGACTTCCATCACCAGGCGGTTGCCCTGGTTGTAGGTCTCGAGCGCGTTCAGGATCGCCGGCAGCGGGCCGTCGAACTCGACGTCCACCACCGCACCGATGACCTGGGTAATGCGTCCCTGCGTTGCCATTTCCGCCTCTTCCTATTCCAGCCTCAGAGCGCCTCGGCGCCCGAGATAATTTCGATCAGTTCCTTGGTGATCGCAGCCTGACGCGTCCGGTTGTAGGTCAGCGTCAGACGATTGATCATGTCGCCCGCGTTGCGGGTCGCATTGTCCATGGCGCTCATGCGCGAGCCTTCTTCCGAGGCCGCGTTTTCCAGCAGGGCACGATAGATCTGCACCGCCACGTTGCGCGGCAGCAGGGCCTCGAGGAGTTCTTCCTCGCCCGGCTCGAAGGTGAAGATCGCGCCCTTCAGGTCCGGGCCGCCGGCGTCACCTTCCGGCAAGGCCGCCGGAATGATCTGCTGCGCGGTCGGGAACTGGGCGATCGCACTCTTGAACTGGGCGTAGAACACGGTGGCGACGTCGAACTCGCCGGCCTCATAGAGGGCGAAGAGCCTGTCGGCGATCCGGCCCGCGATGGGGAACCCCTGCTTGCGGATGCCGCCCGTCACTTCGATCGTGTCGATGATCAGCTTGGCATGGTCGCGGCGCAGCGCGTCGCGACCCTTGCGGCCGACGCAGAGGATCTTGACCGTCTTGCCCTCGGCGAGCAGGGCCTGGATCCGCTGACGGGCCAGGCGCACGATCGACGCGTTGAAACCGCCGCACAGACCGCGTTCCGCCGTGGCGACGACGAGCAGATGCACGTCGTCCCTGCCCGTGCCGGTCAGCAGCTTGGGCATGTCCTCGGTCAGGGTGATGCCCGCCGACAACGAGGCCAGCACCTGCTCCATGCTCGCGGCATAGGGGCGCGCGGCCTCGGCGGCTTCCTGCGCGCGGCGCAGTTTGGACGCCGCGACCATCTTCATGGCCTTGGTGATCTTTTGAGTCGACTTGACGCTGTTGATGCGCAGCTTCAAGTCCTTCAGGCTCGCCATGGCGGCTGTCCCTTACGCTGCGCGGATCAGGCGAAACGCTTGGCAGTGGCGTCGGCCACCGCCGCCAGCTTCGCTTCCGTGTCCTTCGACAGGGCCTTTTCCGTGCGGATCGTCGCCAGGATGTCGGCATGCTTGGTGCGCAGTTCGTCGAGCAGCGCCTTCTCGAATTCGCCGACCTTGGCGACCGGCAGCTTGTCGAGATAGCCCTTCACGCCCGAGAAGATCGAGCAGACCTGCTCCTCGACCGGGAGCGGGCTGAACTGCGGCTGCTTCAGCAGCTCGGTCAGACGGGCGCCACGATTCAGCAGTCGCTGGGTCGCGGCGTCGAGGTCCGAGCCGAACTGGGCGAAGGCGGCCATTTCGCGGTACTGCGCGAGTTCGAGCTTGATCGAGCCCGCGACCTGCTTCATCGCCTTGATCTGCGCGGCGGAGCCCACGCGGGACACCGACAGGCCGACGTTGATGGCGGGACGGATGCCCTGATAGAACAGGTTCGTCTCGAGGAAGATCTGGCCGTCGGTGATCGAGATCACGTTGGTCGGGATATAGGCGGACACGTCGCCGGCCTGGGTCTCGATGACGGGCAGCGCGGTCAGCGAGCCGGCGCCATTGGCGTCCGACATCTTCGCGGCGCGTTCAAGCAGGCGGCTGTGGAGATAGAACACGTCGCCGGGATAGGCTTCGCGGCCCGGCGGACGGCGCAGCAGCAGCGACATCTGGCGATAAGCGACGGCCTGCTTGGACAGATCGTCATAAACGATCAGCGCGTGCATCCCGTTGTCGCGGAAGAACTCGCCCATGGTGCAGCCGGTGTAGGGCGCCAGGAACTGCAGCGGGGCCGGTTCGGACGCGGTCGCGGCGACCACGATCGAATATTCCATCGCGCCGTTGTCTTCCAGCATCTTCACGATCTGGGCGACGGTCGAGCGCTTCTGGCCGATGGCGACGTAGATGCAATAGAGCTTCTTGGACTCGTCCGTGCCCTGATTGATCGGCTTCTGGTTGATGAAGGTGTCGATCGCGACGGCGGTCTTGCCGGTCTGACGGTCGCCGATGATCAGCTCGCGCTGGCCGCGGCCGACGGGCACCAGGCTGTCGATCGCCTTCAGGCCGGTCTGCATCGGCTCGTGCACGCCCTGGCGCGGAATGATGCCGGGGGCCTTCACTTCGACGCGCGACCGGGTGACGTCCACGAGGGGACCCTTGCCGTCGATCGGATTGCCGAGACCGTCGACCACGCGGCCGAGCAGACCACGGCCCACGGGCACGTCCACGATGGTGCCGGTCCGCTTGACGACATCGCCTTCCTTGATGGAACGGTCGTCGCCGAAAATCACGATACCGACGTTGTCGGTCTCGAGGTTCAGCGCCATGCCCTTGATGCCGCCGGGGAATTCGACCATTTCGCCGGCCTGCACGCCGTCGAGGCCGTAGACACGGGCGACACCGTCACCGACGGAAAGAACCTGACCGACCTCGGTGGTTTCGGCTTCCGCGCCGAAATTGGCGATCTGGTCCTTGAGGACTGCGGAAATCTCAGCGGCCCGGAGGTCCATTATGCATTCCCCTTCATGGCGACCGCCAGGCGGTCGAGCTTGGTCTTGAGGCTGCCGTCGATCTGGCGCGAACCGACGCGCACGATGAGGCCGCCGAGGAGGCTTTGATCGACCTTGGCGTCGATCGATACCGTCTTGCCGATCAGGCGAGACAATTCGGATTTCAGCTGCTCGCCCTGCTCGAAGGACAGGGGCTCGGCCGAGGCGACCTGGGCGGTCACCTGGCCCCGGGACCTGGCCAGCAGTTCCTTGAAGGCGGCGATGGTGGCGGACAGCGCGAACAGGCGCCGGTTCTTCGCCATCAGCAGCACGAGATGGGTAACGAAAGGCCCGATGCCGGCGCGGGCCAGCAGGGCCTGCATGCCGCGAACCTGTTCGTCGCGGGTGCGCAGCGGGCTGCGCATGAAGGCGACGAGTTCGGTCGATTCCGCGATCAGGCCCGAGACGGTGGCGAGATCGGCCTCGATGGCTTCGAGGACACCTCGCTCGCTCGAAAGCTCGAACAGGGCGCCGGCATAGCGGCCCCCGACCTGCGCAACGATGGAAGATGAGGTTGCCAAGACCCTTGCCCCCGGGCAGCCGCCCCGTGGGGGCCACCTCTAAGCCGTTGAAATCTCAAGACGAAGGAGGGCGCGAAAGACGCGCACACAAACCCCGCCCGCTGAAGCAGGCGTCTCGTACCACAGGCCTTGATGCGCCGCAACCGTAAGGGCCGCGTCAAAATGGTCTAAGGTGCAATTTGCGGCATAAAAAAGGCCGCTTCTTCGACCATGGTCTTAAACTGGAAGACCACCCTTTGAGCGCTGCGTGAACCAAGGCGCCGTCAGCCGATGACGCCAGGGCATTCCAGGGGAGGATGCGACGGATTTCAAGCCGGAACCGCGACATGGCGCCTGTCCGGCCGCGATTCCCGCCCGCCGCCTCCCATCGGCCCCCGCTCTAGCGACGAGGGTCGAGCCGATAGCGGACATAGCCGTCCGCCGGCGCGAAACGGTCGTAGAGCCGGCGGGCGCGCTCGTTGTCCCCCTCGGTATGCCAGTACAGCTGGCCCCAGCCCCGCGCGCGGCACAGCGCCAGCAGATCCTCGACCAGGGCGTGACCGACGTCGCGGCCCCGGAAACCGGCATCGACGAAGAGATCCTCGAGATAGAGAATCGGCTCGATCGACCAGGTCCTGGTATGGACGACGCCGACCGCGAAGCCGGCGAGCGTGCCATCGACCTCGGCCAGGCGAGCGAAGACCGGCACCAGCGGATCGAGGATGCGCGACCAGGTGGTGGCGGTCACCGCTTCCGGCACCTCGGCTTTATAGAAGGCGACATATTGCGCCCAGAGGCCGCGCCAGGCCGCTTCATCGGCCGGGGTTGCCTCGCGAATCGTCAGGGTCATGGGAAACTCCCGTCCTACATGAAGTGATAGGGATCGACGTCGATCTGCAGCCGGACCCGGCCGGGGATCGGCTGGGTGTCGAGCCAGGGGCGGAGCACGGCCTGCACGTTGAGGCGCCTCGGCGCCCGCACCAGAAGCCGCACCCGCCAGCGCCCGCGCAGCAGGCTGAGCGGCGCCGGCGCCGGCCCCAGCACGTCGAAGCCTTCGATATCGCGGGGCGCGCTGCGCGCCATGGCCCGGCCCACGGTCATCACCTCCGCCTGATCGGGGCCGGAGAGAATCAGGGCGACCAGCCGGCCATAGGGCGGCAGGCCGTGGCGCTTGCGCGCGGCCTGTTCGGCGGCGACGAAACCGTCGCGGTCGCTGCGGGCGATGGCGCGGATGACGCCGGCATCGGGCTCGAAACTCTGGATCAGGGCGCGGCCCGGCCGCTCCGCCCGTCCGGCGCGGCCGACCACCTGGGTGGTCAGCTGGAAGATCCGCTCCCCCGCCCGAAGGTCGCCACCGTCGAGCCCGAGGTCGGCATCGACGACGCCGACCAGGGTGAGATAGGGAAAATGGTGTCCCTTGGCGACGATCTGGGTGCCGATCACCACATCCACCTCGCGATTCGAGATGGCGTCGAAGGCGGCCGCCAGCGCCAGCGGCCCGCCCAGCGTGTCGGAGGCGAGAATCAGGCGCCGGGCCTGGGGCAGGATATTCGCCACTTCCTCGTCGATCCGCTCCACCCCGGGGCCGCAGGGCACCAGACTGTCCTCCTCGCCGCATTCGGGGCAGGCGTGGGGCTTCGGCACGACATGGCCGCAGTGATGGCATTCGAGCTGGCGCCGGTTGCGATGCTCGACCAGCCAGGCGGAACAGTTCGGGCATTCGATGCGGTGGCCGCAATGCCGGCACAGGGTGAGCGGGGCATAGCCCCTGCGGTTCAGGAACAGCAGACTCTGCTCGCCCCGGGCCATGCATTCCGCCATCGCCCGGGTCAGCACCGGCGAGAGGAAATTGCCGCGCTCGGGCGGATGGCTCCGCATGTCGACGACCGCGATCTCGGGCATGGCGGCGCCGCCATGGCGCTGGGACAACACCAGCCGCCGATAGCGCCCGGCCTCGACATTGGCCAGGGTCTCGAGGCTGGGGGTGGCGCTGGCCAGGACCACCGGGCAGCCCTCGATGCTGGCGCGGACCACCGCCATGTCGCGGCCGTGATAGGCGACGCCCTCGTCCTGCTTGAAGCCCTGGTCGTGTTCCTCGTCGACGACGAGAAGGCCGAGGTCCCGGAACGGCAGGAACAGCGCCGAACGCGCCCCGACGACGAGGGGAACCGAGCCATCGGCGACGCCGCGCCAGACCCGCCGCCTGGCCTTGGGCGTCAGGTCCGAATGCCAGACCGCGGGAGCCGCGCCGAAGCGGCCGGCGAATCGCTCGATCACGCCGCCGGTCAGGGCGATTTCAGGCAGCAGCACGACGACCTGCCGGCCGAGGCGTAGCGCCGCGGCGATCGCCTCCATGTAAGTCTCGGTCTTGCCCGAGCCGGTGACGCCATCGATCAGGAAGGCCTTGTAGGCCCTCTCCGTCACCGCCACGTCCATCTCCGCCGCCGCCGCCGCCTGATCGGGCGACAGCGCCGGCAGGGCGAAGCCGGGATCGGGCCGGGCCGCCGGACCCGTCGTCCCCAGCTCGACCGGCAGCAGGGCGCCGGCCTCGACCAGGCCGCGCAGCACGCCCGCCGTCACCCCGGTCGCCGCCAGGATCGCGGCCGCCGCCTGCGGCCCTTCGGCTTCCAGATGGTCGAGCACGCGGCGCCGCGCCGGGGTCAGGCGGTCGGGGGGCCGGCCCGCCAGGCGATAGCCGGTCAGGGGCGTAGGCTTGTCGTTGTTGGCGGCATTGATGAAGTGGCGCAGGACCATGCCCGGGGGGCTCATGGTATAGGCCGCCATCCAGTCGAGGAAGCGGCGGGCCTTGTCGCGCATCAAAGGCCAGTCGTGAACGGCGATGACGGCGCGCAACTTGGCCGCCGGCACCAGGCCTTCCGGCGCGCCGTCCCAGACGACGCCGGTCACCCGGCGCGGCCCCAGCGGCACCTCGACGAAGGTGCCCGGCGGCAACACTTGCGCGCAGGCATAGTCGAGCGGCCCGGCAAAGGGCAGCGCGACGAGAACGGATATGCGTGTCGGGCCGCTCATGCGCTATAACGAACCTATTGGCCCGCCGCGCCGGACGGGGCCATGATTCGGCGCGCGGTCCCCTTCGGAAACAAATCCAGCGGATACCAGAGTCATGAAATTCTTCATCGATACCGCCGACGTGCGCGAAATCAAGGATCTTGCGGCGACCGGCATGGTCGACGGTGTCACCACCAACCCCAGCCTGGTCGCCAAGACCGGGCGCAACTTCCTCGACGTTGTCGCAGAAATCTGCGAGATCGTCGACGGCCCGGTTTCGGCCGAGGTGACGGCGACCGACTTCGAGACCATGCTGACCGAGGGCCGCAAGCTGGCCAGACTGGCCGACAATGTCGCGGTGAAGGTGCCCCTGACCTGGGACGGCCTGAAGACCTGCAAGACCCTGTCGGACGACGGCGTGCTGGTCAATGTCACCCTCTGCTTCTCGCCGGCGCAGGCGCTGCTGGCGGCCAAGGCCGGCGCCGCCTTCATCTCGCCCTTCGTCGGCCGCCTCGACGATGTCGCGACCGATGGCATGGCGCTCATCGCCGAGATCCGCCAGATCTACGACAATTACGAAGCCCTGACGACCGAGATCCTGGTCGCCTCGGTGCGCCATCCGCGCCATGTCGTCGATTCGGCCAAGATGGGCGCCGATGTCGTGACCGTGCCGCCGTCGGTGCTGCGCGCCCTCATCAACCATCCGCTGACCGACAAGGGCCTCGCCGCCTTCCTGGCCGACTGGGCCAAGACCGGCCAGTCGATCCTGTAACCGGCACGATCATGGCGACCACCACCGACCGGCCCGATGCCCCCCTGCCCCGGCGCCGGCTGACGGCGTCCGAGGTCAGGGACTATCTGATCGCGCACCCCGGCTTCCTGACCAAGAACGCCGACGTGCTGGAGCATCTGAACCTGCCCGGCCGGCCCGAGGCCGACGGGGTGAAGGTGGTCGATTTCCAGCGCGCCCAGGTCGACCGGCTGCGGACCGACAATGCCCGCCTGCGTCACTTCCAGTCGGAAGTGATCACGGCGGCCAGGGCCAATGTCTCGGCCCAGGCGGTGGTGCATGAGGCCATCCTCCTGCTGCTCGAGGCGCCGAGCTTCGAGCATATGATCCATGTCATCACCCAGGAGCTGGCCGGCTCGATCGGCATCGATGTCGCGGCGCTGTGCATCGAGAGCCAGGATGTGACCGTGGAACGCCCGGCGATGCAGAACCTGCATCTGCTGGAGCCGGGCACGATCGACGCCTTCATGGGCCTTGGCCGCAACGTCAGCCTGCTGGCCGACACGCCGGGCGATCCGCGCATCTTCGGCCCCGCCGCCGAACTGGTGCGGAGCCAGGCGCTGGTCCGGCTCGATCTCGGCGCCAACATGCCCATGGGCCTGCTCGCCCTCGGCAGCCGCGAGGCCACGAAATACGAGGCCGGCCAGGGCAGCGAACTGCTCGGCTTCCTCGCCCTCGCGGTCGAGCGGCTGATCCAGCTGTGGCTGCGGCAGGACCACTGAGCCCCGACGATCTCCCCGGGGCGGCGGCCTTGCTGCCGGCCGCCCCGGACCTCGCGCTCGCCGTCGCGGACTGGCGGCGCCACCTCGAGGCAGAGCGCCGCGCCTCCCCCCACACGATCGAGGCTTACGGCCGCGACCTGCGCTTCTTCCTCGCCTTCCTGACCGAACATCTGGGCGCCCTGCCCGATCTGGCCGCCCTCGCCGCCCTCGGCCCCCGGGATTTCCGCGCCTTCCAGGCAAGGCGCCGCGCCGAGGGCATCGGCTCGGCCTCCTCCGCCCGGGGCCTGTCGTCCTTACGCGGCTTCTTCCGCTTCCTCGACCGCCAGGGCCTCGGCCATAATGCCGCCGCCCTCGCGACCAAGGCGCCCAAACTGCCGCGCGGCGTGCCCCGCCCCCTCAGCGTCGCCGCCGCGACGACGGCGGTCGACGAAGCCGGCGCCCTGGCGGCGGAACCCTGGATCGCCGCGCGGGACGAAGCCGTGCTCGCCCTTCTCTATGGCTGCGGTCTTCGCATTTCGGAAGCCCTGTCCTTGCGCCGGCGCGACACGCCCCTGCGCGAGACGCTGCGCATCACCGGCAAGGGCGGCAAGCAGCGCCTCGTTCCGGTGCTGCCCCAGGTCGCCGAGGCGGTGGAAGCCTATATCCGCCAGTGCCCGCATCCCCTGCCCAAGGACGGCCCGCTCTTCCTCGGCGCCAAGGGCGGGCCGCTGTCGCCCCGCATCATCCAGCGCGCGATGGAGGCTTTGCGCGGCGCCCTCGGCCTGTCGGCCGACGCGACGCCCCATGCCCTCCGCCATTCCTTCGCCACCCACCTGCTGGGCGCCGGCGGCGACCTGCGCACGATCCAGGAATTGCTGGGCCACGCCAGCCTGTCCACCACCCAGCGCTACACCGACGTCGACACCACCCGCCTGCTCGCCGCCTATACCGATGCCCACCCGAGGGCGCGAGGCGGGGACTAGGACCTGACGCGTGTCGTCATCCCGGCGCAGGCCGG
>JAOZVS010000047.1 GCA_025869435.1 Zavarzinia sp. | reverse complement strand
ATGTGTGCTCGATCTATCTGATGCGGGCGGGCCGCCGGCTCGAACTCTTCGCGACCGAGGGCCTGAACCCGGACGCCGTCCACAAGGCGACCCTGCGGGTGGGCGAGGGCCTGGTCGGCACCATCGCCGACACGGCGCTGCCGCTCAGCCTGCCGGACGCCCAGTCGCATCCCAAATTCGCCTATCTGCCCGAGACCGGCGAAGAGATCTATCACTCGCTGGTGGGCGTGCCCATCATCCGGGCCGGCCGCGTGGTCGGCGTTCTCGTCGCCCAGAACCGCACCATGCGGGAATATGACGAGGACGAGATCGATGTGATGCAGACCATCGCCATGGTCCTCGCGGAACTCGTGGGGCAGGGCGATCTGGTCGATCCCGCCGAATTCTCGGAAAGCGAGGCGCGTCGGCGCGAACCCTATACCTATGACGGCGTCGGCCTCGCCGAAGGTCTCGCCATGGGTGTCGCGGTGCTGCACGAGCCCCGCGTCGCGGTCGAACGCCTGATCGCCGAGGATGCCCAGGCCGAGATGAACCGGCTCGGCGTCGCCATGGCCTCCCTGCGCAAACGGATCGACGCCATGCTGGCGGACCAGGACATGGTCCCGGCGGGCGAACACCGGGACGTGCTCGAAACCTATCGCATGTTCGCCCATGACCGGGGCTGGCGCGAGAAGATCGAGGAAGCGATCCGCTCCGGCCTCACCGCCGAGGCGGCGGTCGAGCGGGTGCAGATGGAAACCCGCGCCCGCATGGGTCAGATCACCGATCCCTACCTGAGGGAGCGCCTGTCGGATCTCGAGGATCTCGCCAACCGGCTGATGCGCCATCTCGCCGGCAAGACCGAGACCGCGGCCGGCGATGTCCTGCCCGAGGAGGCGATCCTCGTCGCCCGCAGCATGGGGCCGGCCGAACTTCTCGATTACGATCGCAGCCGGCTGAAGGCCGTGGTGCTGGAAGAGGGCTCGCCCACCAGCCATGTCGCCATCGTCGCCCGTGGCCTCGGCATTCCCGTCGTGGGCGGTTGCGAGCGCGTGCTGGAGCGGGTGGAGCCGGGCGATATCGCCGTCGTCGACGGCGACACCGGTCAGGCCATCTTCCGGCCGACACCGGAAGTCGCCGCCGCATTTTCGGAAAACCTGCTGATCCGGGTGGAGCGCAAGGCGGAATACGCCGCGCTGCGCGACATGCCGGCGACCACCACGGACGGCATCGACGTCAAGCTGTTCATGAACGCGGGCCTGACCGTCGATCTGCCCCATCTCGACGAGACCGGGGCGGCCGGCATCGGCCTGTTCCGGACCGAGCTGCAGTTCATGGTCTCCTCGACCATGCCGCGTCTCGCTGCCCAGATCGAGCTTTATGCCCATGTCCTGAACGCGGCCGGCGAGAGGCCGGTGATCTTCCGTACCCTCGATGTCGGTGGCGACAAGGTCCTGCCCTACATGGTCGGCCAGCGGGAAGAAAACCCGGCGCTGGGCTGGCGGGCGATCCGCCTCGTGCTCGACCGGCCGGCCCTGCTGCGCTACCAGCTGCGCGCGCTGCTGATCGCGGCGGGCGGGCGCACGCTGTCGGTCATGTTCCCCATGGTGGCCGATGTCGCCGAATTCCGTCAGGCGCGCCAGATCCTCGAGGTGGAGCGCCGCCGGCTAGAGCGCATGGGCCAGACCCTGCCGGTCAGCGTCCGGGTCGGCACCATGCTGGAAGTGCCGGCGCTCGCCTATCAGCTGCCGGCGCTGCTGCCGCTCGTCGATTTCATCTCGGTCGGCTCCAACGACCTGCTGCAGTTCTTCTTCGCCGCCGACCGGGGCAATCCCAAGGTCTCGGGCCGTTACGACCTGCTGGCCCCTTCGGCGCTGAAGCTGCTGCGCGATGTCTGCGCCGCCTGCACGGCGGCGGGGGTTTCGATTTCGCTCTGCGGCGAAATGGCCGGCCGGCCGCTGGAGGCGATGGCGCTGATCGGTCTCGGCTTCCGCTCGATTTCGATGAACGCGGTCTCCATCGGCCCGGTGAAGGCGATGCTGCGCAGCCTCGACGTCGGTCAGTGCCGCGCCTATATCGACACGCTGATCGAGGGCCCCGATCGTACCCTGCGCGGCAAGCTGGAGAGTTTCGCCCGGGATCACGGCGTGCGCATCTAGACCTGCGGACTTGGCGCAACAACGTCGCGTTAACCGGCGGATCGGGTGTTAACCGAGTTGCGTTAGACCGGCGACCTTCTTATGGTGACGGCAGATTTCCTGAACGTAGTGGCAGCTTCCCGATCGGCCGACTAGAGGAAGCCCCCGGGCCCATTTCGGTACATGCGTATCGGCCGGGGGGTTGCGAGAGTTTCGATGGCACTGGGCAAACGTAAGCCGTATCTGGTTTCTTCCGACGAGCAGCACTTCGTGCCGCCGGAGGAGGGGCTTCATTACATCGGCGTTGGCGCTCAGCTGCGCGACGCGCGACTGTCCTATGGCCGGACGACGGCGGAAATCGGCCAGGTCCTGCGCCTGAAGCCGGCCCATCTCGATGCGCTCGAGAGGGGCGAGATCGATGGCACCCCGGGGCTGACCTATGCCCTTGGCTATCTGCGCTCCTACGCCCAGTTTCTCGGTCTCGACGGTGAAGCCGCCGTCCTTGCCTTCAAGGCGGAGCTGAACCGCGAACCGGAAAACCGGCCGCTGGTCTTTCCCGCGCCGGTGCAGGAGGCGAAATTCCCGACCGGGCGTGTGTTGTCGCTTTCGGTCGTGCTCGCCGTGCTGGTTTACGGCGGCTATTACTATATCTCGCGCTCGAACACGCTGCCCGCCGAGGAAGTCCCGGCGGTGCCGGCCGAACTGGCCGCCGCGCCCGAGGCACCGCTGCCGCCGGGCGTGGTGACGCCGGCCCCCGCGCCCCATGATCCGACTTCGGCCCAGGCGGCCGTGCCGCCCGTGGCCCAAATGGCCGTGCCGCCCGCGGCCCAGGCGCCCATGGTCGCGGCCGTGCCCGCCGTCCCGGCCCCGGCGCTGACCGTGGCGCCCGGCGCGCCGGCCGTGCCCGGTGCCCTGCCGCATGTCGTGCCGGCCCCGCCCGGCTCCATCCCGGTGCCGATGCCGACCGATGTCGCCCAGCCGTCGCAGGCGCCCGCCGCCGACGTCGCGGCGGTGGCCGCGCCGCCGTCCGCCGCCGTGCCGATGGAGGGCCGCGTGGTGCTGAAGGCGACCGCCTCGGCCTGGGTCCAGATCGTCGGCGACAATCAGGACGTGATCTTCACCCGCATCCTGCGCGCCGGGGATACCTATGTGGTGCCGCCCCGCGCCGATGCCATGCTGGTGACCGGCAATGCCGGCGCGGTCGAGGTTGTGGTCGACGGCAAATCGATGGGGGCGCTCGGCAATCTCGGCCAGGTTCGGCGCAATATTCCTCTCGATCCCGAAAAGCTGCTGAGCGGCGCCGCCAAGCCGCCGCCGCTCTGACAACAAGGCCCATCCGATGAGCGTGCGCGCCTATCGCCAGATCATCCGCCGCAAATCGCGGCAGATCATGGTCGGCACTGTGCCGGTCGGCGGCGATGCCCCGATCTCGGTCCAGACCATGACCAATACGGTCACCGCCGATATCGAAGGCACGATCGCCCAGATCCGCGCCGCCGAGGCGGCGGGCGTCGACATCGTTCGCGTTTCCTGCCCGGACGAGGATGCGACGGCGGCGTTGAAGTCGATCATCCGTGCCGTGAAGGTGCCGGTCGTCGCCGATATCCATTTCCACTACAAGCGCGCGATCGAGGCGGCGGAAGCCGGCGCGGCCTGCCTGCGCATCAATCCGGGCAATATCGGCTCGGCCGCCCGGGTGCGGGAAGTCGTGAAGGCGGCCAAGGATCACGGCTGCTCGATGCGGATCGGCGTCAATGCCGGCAGTCTCGAACGCGAGCTGCTGGAGCGCTACGGCGAGCCCTGCCCCGAGGCGATGGTCGAATCCGCGCTCAATCACGCGAAAATCCTCGAAGACAACGACTTCCGCGAATTCAAGATCAGCGTGAAGGCATCGGATGTCTTCCTCGCCGTCGCCGCCTATCAGGGCCTCGCGGAGGCTTGCGACTATCCCCTGCATCTGGGGGTCACTGAAGCCGGCGGGCTGATCACGGGGACGGTGAAATCCTCGATCGGCATCGGCTCGCTGCTGTGGGCCGGTATTGGCGACACGATCCGCGTCTCGCTCTCGGCCGAGCCGGTCGAGGAGGTGAAGGTCGGTTTCGAGATCCTGAAGGGCCTTGGCCTGCGTCACCGGGGGGTCTCGATCATTTCCTGCCCGTCCTGCGCCCGTCAGGCGTTCCAGGTGATCAGGACCGTCGAGGTGCTGGAAAAGCGCCTCGCCCATATCTCGACCCCGATCACCCTGTCGATCATCGGCTGCGTGGTGAATGGCCCGGGCGAAGCGCGCGAGACCATGATCGGCGTCACCGGCGGCGGCAATGGCACCCATATGGTCTATGTGAACGGCGTGACCGATCACAAGATCGACGACGGCCATATGATCGACCATGTGGTCGGTCTGGTCGAGACGCGCGCCGCCGAGATCGAAGCGGCCAAGGCCGCGGCCGCGGCGGCCGAATAGCGACCCATCCTGGAATTCGCGGCCATGGCGGGACTTTTCCGCCGTGGTTTTCTCCATTGAACACAATCAGCATCCAAGACAGAGGAAGATCATGGCAGCCCTGCAGCCCGTCCGCGGAACGCACGACCTCATCGGCGAGGAGGCGCGGCGCCATGACCATATCGTCTCGACCTTCAAGGCGGTCGCCCATCGCTATGGTTTCCAGGACATCTCGACGCCGATCTTCGAATTCTCCGAAGTGTTCCACCGCACCTTGGGCGAGACCTCGGACGTCGTCTCGAAGGAGACCTATACGTTCACCGACCGGGGCGGCGAGTCGCTGACCCTGCGCCCCGAAATGACCGCCGGCATCGCCCGCGCCTTCATCTCGGGCGGGCTGGCCAAGGATCTGCCGCTGAAGCTCTGCGGCCATGGCCCGATGTTCCGCTACGAGCGGCCGCAGAAGGGCCGCTTGCGCCAGTTCCATCAGGTCGACGCCGAGGTCCTGGGCGTGCCCGAGCCGCAGGCGGATATCGAGGTGCTGGCGCTGGGCGCCGATTTCCTCGGCGCGCTTGGTCTCGGCAGCAGGGTGGAGCTGAAGCTGAACACCCTCGGCGATACCGACAGCCGAAACAATTATCGCCAGGCCCTGATTAATTATTTCTCCGCTTATCAGGACCAACTGTCGGAAGACAGTCTGAAGCGCCTCGACCGCAACCCGATGCGCATCCTCGATTCCAAGGACGAGGGCGATCGCAAGCTGGTGGTCGACGCCCCCCGCCTGCACGACTATCTGAACGAAGCCTCGCGGACATTTTTCGACAAGGTCCGGCGCGGTCTCGATGCCCTCGGCATCGGCTATACGCTGGACGAGCGGCTGGTGCGCGGCCTCGACTATTACAGCCACACCGCCTGGGAATTCGTGACCACGGACCTTGGCGCGCAGGGCACCGTGCTGGGCGGCGGCCGCTATGACGGGCTGATCGCCCTGATGGGCGGGCCGCAGACCGCCGGCATCGGCTTCGCCGCCGGGATCGAGCGTCTCGCCATGATGATCGCGCCGCCGGTGGCCCCGGCCCGCGCCATCGCCATCGTGCCGATCGGCGAGGCGGCGGAAGTGCCGGCGCTGCAGATCGCGCGGCGCCTGCGCCAGGCCGGCTACACGGTCGAGCAGGGTTATCGCGGCAATGTCGGCAAGCGGCTGGAGCGGGCCTCGAAACATGGCGCCCGCGTCGCGCTGCTGCTGGGCGACGATGAAATCGCCGCCGGCACGGTGAAATGCCGCGACCTCGACACCAGGGCCGAGACGGTGGTGGCGATCGGTCAGATCGAGTCGGCGCTGGCGGATTATCGCTGATGAAACTGCGCGACGATCAGCTCGACCGCATCCTGCTGCGCCATGAAGCCCTCGGGGCCGAGCTGTCGAGCGGCAGCCTGGCCGCCGCCGACTTCACCCGGGCGTCCAAGGAACTGGCCGAGCTGGAGTCGCTGGTCGAGACCATTCGCACGTTCCGGGCGCGGCGGCGGGAACTGGCCGATCTCGAAGCGATGATCGCCGATCCCGCCTCGGACCCGGATATGAAGGCCCTCGCCGAGGCGGAGCGGGACGAGGTGTCGGAAAGCCTGCCGAAGCTGGAGCGGGCGGTCGCCATCGCCCTTCTGCCCAAGGATGCGGCGGACGAACGCTCGGCCATCCTCGAGATCCGCGCCGGCACCGGCGGCGAGGAAGCGGCGCTGTTCGCCCGCGATCTGTTCGGCATGTACACGCGCTATGCCGCGCTGCATGGCTGGCGGGTCGAGATGATGTCGGAATCCGAGGCCGAACATGGCGGCTACAAGGAAGTGATCGCCTCGATCACCGGCGCCGGGGTCTTCGCCCGGCTGAAATTCGAATCCGGGGTGCACCGGGTCCAGCGCGTGCCGGCGACCGAGGCGAGCGGGCGCATTCATACCTCGGCCGCGACCGTCGCCGTCCTGCCGGAAGCGGAAGAGGTCGATATCGCCATCGACGAAAAGGACCTGCGGATCGATGTCTTCCGTTCGTCCGGCCCCGGTGGCCAGTCGGTGAACACCACGGATTCCGCCGTCCGCATCACCCATCTGCCGACCGGCCTCGTCGTCCAGCAGCAGGACGAGAAGAGCCAGCACAAGAACAAGGCCAAGGCCATGAAGGTGCTGCGCGCCCGGCTCTACGAGCTGGAGCGCGAGAAGGTCGATGCCGAACGCGCCGCCGACCGCAAGGGTCAGGTCGGCTCCGGCGACCGTTCGGAGCGGATCCGCACCTATAATTTCCCGCAAGGGCGGGTCAGCGATCACCGGATCAACCTGACCCTCTACAAGATCGACAAGGTGATCATGGGCGATGCTCTCGACGAAGTGATCGAGCCCCTGATCGCCGCCGACGAGGCCGACCGTCTCGCCGCCCTCGACGGCCAGGGCTGAGCGGGGCCTGCCGCCATGACGACGACGATCAAATCCCTGGTTCAGGACGCGGCCCAGCGCCTGCGCGTGTCCGGGGTCGAGGGGCCGCGGCGGGATGCTGAACTCATCGTCGGCCATGTTCTCGGGCTTGAGCGCGCGCAGATCATCGCCCGGGGCGACGATCCGGTGGATGGGGCTTCGGCGTCGAGAATCGATATCCTCGCCGCCGAACGGGCGGCGCGACGGCCCATGGCCCAGATCCTTGGCCGGCGCGAGTTCTGGTCGCTGACCTTCAAGGTGACCGGGGCGACACTGGATCCGCGGCCCGATACCGAGACGCTGGTCGAGGCGGTGCTAGCGGTGATCGGCCTTCGCCGCTGGCAAGCCTTGCGCATTCTCGATCTCGGCACGGGCACCGGCTGCATCCTGGCGGCGCTGCTGACCGAATGCCCGGCGGCGCAGGGGGTCGGTGTCGACCGCTCGCCCGCCGCCGCCGCCGTCGCGCGGGAAAACATGGCGGCCCTCGGACTGGATCGCCGGGCCGCCATCGTCGAGGGCGACTGGTGCGCCGGACTTTCCGGGCCGTTCGACGTCATCGTCTCCAACCCGCCCTATATTCCGGAAGCAGATCTGGCGCGGCTCGCCCCGGAAGTCCGCCTGTTCGAGCCACGCGCCGCGCTGACCCCGGGCGGCGACGGTTTGGGGGCTTACCGCGCGATCGTCGGCCAGATCGCCATGGTCGCCGCGCCGGGCGCCATCGTCGGATTCGAGGTCGGCATCGGTCAGGCGGAGGCGGTGGCGGAGCTGATGGGGGCGGCCGGCCTCGGCCCCGTGACCATCAGACCGGACCTCGCCGGAATCGGCCGGGCCGTGCTGGGGCGCGGTCCGGGTTAGGGTATTGCCAGGCGATGGGCAGGCATGTGCGTCATGTTGCGCTGAAAAGCCAAAAAACCCTTGGAAATCTGCACTTTGCCGGCTAGGTTCCGTTCTGGAGATTGCGCGGCGAAATGCGCCGCGGTGGGATGGGCTGCAATCTCCTCGATCATCCCGGCACCGTTGATGCCACCTGTACCGCTGACGCGGCCACGGGTCCTGCAACCGATGCCTGCCCCGACTTCCCAAATGGAATCGACGAAAGCACTGATCGTCCATGAGACCAGGACAGCACAACAAGCGCCCGCGTGGCGGCCGACAGAACAACAATGGCGGCGGTAACGGCGGCGGTGGCGGCGGCGGCGGGGGTGGTGGCGGTCGCAAGACCGGGCACGGCCCCAATCGCACCTATGATTCGAATGGCCCGGACGTCAAGGTGCGCGGCACCGCGAGCACCGTCTTCGAGAAATATCAGCAGCTTGCCCGTGATGCCCAGTCCGCCGGCGATCGCATCGCCGCCGAGAACTACCTGCAGCACGCCGAGCATTATTACCGGCTGATGCTGGCCAACAACCTCATCAACCCGCGCGGCACCGGCCCCTCGACGGGTCCGGGCGGGCAGCCGCAGACTCCCGGCCAGGGGGGGCAGCCCGACATGCCGCCCTTCGATCTGTCGATGGCCAATATCGGCGACGACGAGACCGAGATTCCCGAGTTCGACATGGACGGCGATCGCGTGAACGGCTGATCCAGCCCGAGGCGACAGTTTGCGATGCCCGGCCCCGTGCCGGGCATTGTCATTTCCGCCCGGTCCCGTTGACTTTCATCAAGGTGCTCCACCCCCTTGTGTTGCACGATGGCAACACCATATGGATGAGCGACGGACGGCGGACCTTACATCCGCCGCGCAAGGACAAGGGGATCCGGCATGGATTTCGAGAAATACACGGAACGGGCGCGGGGCTTCGTGCAGTCGGCGCAGGGTCTTGCGCTGCGCAGCGGCCACCAGCGTTTCACGCCCGAACATCTGGCCAAGGTGCTGCTCGATGACGAGCAGGGACTTGCCGCCTCGCTGATCAAGGCGGCGGGGGGCCAGGCCGAAGCCGCGCTGGCCGGCATCGAGGCGGAACTGGCCAAACTGCCCAAGGTTGAAGGCCAGGGCGCGGGGCAGGTCTATCTCGCGCCGGAAACCGCGCGTCTGTTCGAGGCGGCGGAGCAGGTCGCCAAGAAGGCGGGCGATTCCTTCGTCACCGCCGAGCGGCTGTTGCTCGCCCTCGTCATGGCGTCGGGCACGCCGTCGGCCGATGTCTTCAAGCGGGCGGGCGTGACCGCCCAGGCCCTGAACAAGGCGATCGACGACCTGCGCAAGGGGCGCACCGCCGACACGGCTTCCGCCGAGGACAGCTATGACGCCCTGAAGAAATATGCCCGCGACCTGACGGCCGCGGCGCGGGACGGCAAGCTCGACCCGGTCATAGGCCGCGACGAGGAGATTCGCCGCACCATTCAGGTCCTGTCGCGCCGGACCAAGAACAACCCCGTGCTGATCGGCGAGCCCGGCGTCGGCAAGACCGCGATCGCGGAAGGCCTCGCCCTTCGCATCGTCAATGGCGACGTGCCGGAATCGCTGAAGCACAAGCAACTCATGTCGCTCGATCTCGGCGCCATGGTGGCGGGCGCCAAATATCGCGGCGAGTTCGAGGAGCGGCTGAAAGCCGTCCTCAATGAAATCACCGCGTCCGGCGACATCATCATGTTCATCGACGAGATGCACACGCTGGTCGGCGCCGGCAAGGCCGATGGCGCGATGGATGCGTCCAACCTGCTGAAGCCGGCCCTGGCGCGCGGCGAGTTGCATTGCGTCGGCGCGACCACGCTCAGCGAATATCGCAAGCATGTCGAGAAGGACGCGGCGCTGGCCCGGCGCTTCCAGCCGGTCTTCGTCTCCGAGCCGACGGTCGAGGATACGATCTCGATCCTGCGTGGCCTCAAGGAGAAATACGAACTGCACCATGGCGTGCGGATTTC
Organism: Zavarzinia sp.; assembly: GCA_025869435.1. Taxonomy (GTDB): domain Bacteria; phylum Pseudomonadota; class Alphaproteobacteria; order Zavarziniales; family Zavarziniaceae; genus Zavarzinia. The sequence continues at coordinate 4,007 of JAOZVS010000047.1, read as the reverse complement.
GGACGTCGCCCTGGTCGCGGCGGCGACCCTGTCCAACCGCTATATCACTGACCGCTTCCTGCCGGACAAGGCGATCGACCTCGTGGACGAAGCCGCCTCGCGCCTGCGCATGGAAGTCGATTCCAAGCCCGAGGCCCTCGACGAGATCGACCGCAAGATCATGCAGCTGCAGATCGAAAGCGAAGCCCTGAAGAAGGAAGACGATCGCGCCTCGAAGGAGCGTCTCGCCAAGCTCGAGAAGGATCTGGCCGAACTCGAACAGGAATCCGCCGGGATGACGGCGCAATGGCGCGCCGACAAGGAAAAGCTGTCCGATCAGCAGAAGCTGAAGGAACAGCTCGACGCCGCCCGTTCTGAACTCGAACAGGCCCAGCGCAAGGGCAACCTCGCCCGCGCCGGCGAGATCGCCTATGGCCTCATCCCCGACCTCACCCGCAAGCTGGAAGAGGCGCAGGCCGCGGGCGACCAGTCCAACCGCCGCGAGGCGGTGACGGATCAGGATATCGCCGCCGTCGTCTCGCGCTGGACCGGCATTCCCGTCGACAAGATGCTGTCGGGCGAGCGTGACAAGCTGATGAAGATGGATCAGCTGCTGTCCAGCCGTGTCGTCGGCCAGCCGGAAGCGGTCGCCGCCGTCACCCATGCCGTGCGGCGGTCGCGGGCCGGGCTGCAGGATGCCGGGCGCCCCATCGGCTCGTTCCTGTTCCTCGGGCCGACCGGTGTCGGTAAGACCGAGCTGACCAAGGCCCTGGCCGAATTCCTGTTCGATGACGATACGGCGATGGTCCGCATCGACATGTCGGAATTCATGGAGAAACACGCGGTCTCCCGCCTGATTGGCGCGCCTCCGGGCTATGTCGGTTACGAGGAAGGCGGCGTGCTGACCGAGGCCGTGCGGCGCCGGCCCTATCAGGTGATCCTGTTCGACGAGGTCGAGAAGGCCCACCCCGATGTCTTCAACGTGATGCTGCAGGTGCTCGACGACGGCCGCCTGACCGATGGTCAGGGCCGGACCGTCGATTTCCGCAACACGGTGATCATCCTCACCTCCAACCTCGGCGGCGAATATCTCGCGGCGGAGGATGCGGATCAGCACCCGGGCCGGACCCGCGATCTCGTCATGGGTGCGGTCAGGGCGGCGTTCCGGCCGGAATTCCTGAACCGGCTCGATGAAATCGTCCTCTTCAACCGGCTGGGCCGGAGCGAGATGACGGGGATCGTCGAGATCCAGCTCGGGCGTCTGCGCAAGCTGCTGACCGAGCGCAAGATCACGCTCGAACTCGACCAGGCGGCCAAGGAATGGCTGGCCGAGGCGGGCTATGATCCGGTTTACGGCGCGCGGCCCCTGAAAAGGGTGATCCAGCGCAACCTGCAAAACCCGCTGGCCGAGTTGATCCTCGAAGGCAAGGTCGGCGAGGGCGACACGGTGAACGTCTCGTCCGAAGCCGGCCAGCTGGTGCTGAACGGCCGCGCGGTCGAGACCGATGCCGACGTCCTGAAGAAAAAGCCCGGCGCCGCCTTCGTCTCCCACGTCGAAGGCAACGCCTGACATCAGGCGCGGGCCGCCCTCCCTTGGGATTTCGGGGGGGCGGCCTGTTTTCGTCAGGCCAGGATAGCGGTCACGGCTTCGGCCAGCAGGTGCTGGCCGGCCTCGGCATCCGGCATCAGCCGGGCCATGGTCAGGCTGCCGATCATCGTGGCCAGGATGACCGGGGCCTGGTCGCGGGGGCGACCGAGACCGTCCAGCCCGTCGGCGATCAGGGCGATCAGCCGCTGATGATGCTGTGCCAGCTGCTCCCTCGTCGCGAGAGGCAGCCTGCCGATGTCGCCGCCAAGGGCGGCGAAGACACAACCATTGCCCGGCTCTTCCATGTGCTGGCGGCTGAGATAGGCGCGCACGATCGCCGCGAGGCGCTGGTCCGCCGGGGTGGCCGCGACCAGATCACCCAGCCGGCCGACCGTCTGATCTAGCGCGGCGGACAAGGCGTCGGCCACCAGGGCCTCGCGCGATGGGAAATGGGCGTAGAAGCCGCCATGGGTCAGGCCGGCGTGGCGCATGATCTCGGCCAGGCCAACACCATCGATACCGCGCGCGCGCAGCAGGACGGAGGCTTCCTGCAGGATACGCTCGCGCGAGCGTTCCTTGTGGTCGGTCGAATAGCGCATGTCGGGGTCCGGCGGCTTGATATTACGATGATAATATTAAGCCGCCGGATGGCGGTCAATCCATCCCCGGTCAATCCCGCTTCGGATCGTCGGTCTTTTCCTCGGCGACCATGGCGGAAAGTATCGGCGCCTCCGCCAGTTCGCCGTCGATCTTGCGTTTGCGAGCGTTGAAGGCCGCCAGATCCTTGCCGGTCAGGCGGCGTCCGGTCTGGAATTTCACCCCTTGCGGGTTGATCTGGTGGCCCGCCGTCAGGATCTCGTAATGGAGATGCGGGCCGGTGGAGCGTCCGGTGGTGCCGACATAACCGATGGTCTGACCCTGACGCACCCGGCTGCCCGGCTTCAGGCCGCGGGCGAAGCGGGACATATGGGCATAGGCGGTCGCATATTTGCCGTCGTGGCGGATGCGGACATAATTGCCGTAGGAGCCGGCCCGGCCGAGCTTGTCGATCACGCCGTCGCCGGCGGCGAGGATCGGGGTGCCCGTGGGGGCGGCGAAATCGAGCCCCTTGTGCATCTTGGAATAGCCCAGCACCGGATGGCGCCTCATGCCGAAGCCGGACGAGATGCGGGCGCCATCGATCGGCGTGCGCAGCAGGGCCTTGCGCACGCTCTCGCCCTTCGGGTTGAAAAAGTCGGGGATGCCGTCGTCGCTGGGGGAATAGCGATAGACGGGCAGGCTGCCGTCCTGGATGGTCAGCCGGGCGAACAGGATGTCGCCCCATTTCAGGGTGCGGCCGTCCGGATCCTGATGACGCTCCACGAGGACATCGAACTGGTCGCCCGGGTGAATGTCGCGCTGGAAGTCGACATCATAGCTGAACATGCGGATGAGTTCGGTCGTGACCGAATCCGGCAGACCCGCGCGGGCCGCCGAGGCGAAAAGCGAATCATCGATCGAGCCGGTGACCCGGGCGAGAGCGAGGGTGAGTTCCGTCCGTTCTTCGACGGCCGTCAGGCGTCCATCCTCGCCCCGGGTCAGCCGGACGCGGCGGTCGACATCCGTATCGAAGCCCAGTTCCGCGAGGCGCGGGGCATTGCCGCCATTTTCGGTGCCGGCATCATCGGCTTCCGGCCGCAGCCGCACGCTGATTTCCTGGCCGACCCGCAGGTCGCGCGGATTGAACAGGGGGCGCAGGGTCTCGACCGCGTCGAAGGCCTCGGCGCGCGAAAGGCCGCTGCCGGTCAGCAGGGTCATCAGCGTATCGCCAGCCTCGACCCGCAGAATATCGGGCTCGGGGGTGCCCGCGACATCTTCGGCCGCGGGCGGCTCCACCGTGGGGTCGGCGCCGTCGTCAGGGGCCTGAAGACCGTCTTCGGACGCCATGTTGTCGGCGTCGGACGGATCGCCATCGGCGAGCGATCCCGCGGGCGCGTCCTCGAAGGCGACGAAGGCGGTCGAGACATCGTCGAGGGAAATCAGAGTCGCGACGCCGATGCCCGCGCCAAGGCCGATGCCGGCGGCAACCGCGACGGACAGCAGGAAACGGCCGAGGGGCAGACGGGCCCTGCGTTCATAGGAGTGATGAACGATGGTCTCGAGCAGGGGATTGGCATGACCCCGGCCTTCGGGATCATCGGAAAAGGGAAAATGCGGGGATGACAATTGCCGAAGCCTTCAACCGGATCACGAACTGGGGAGGGGCGCCATCGGCGCGCTGAAACCTTCTGCCGCGTGGAATGCGAGGTCAACATTTCTGTCGGCAGTGGGTGAGGGCATGGTCCGCCCCAAGGGATGGTGGCGGTCAAGATTTCTTCATTTTTGGGCTTGCGACTCACCGGAATGGGGCCTACAAACCGCGCCTCGCCGACGGGCACCGGGTGACTGGGTTTTGTAGGCG
>JAOZVS010000046.1 GCA_025869435.1 Zavarzinia sp. | reverse complement strand
GGGCGCTTTTCTTGCGCCCCCCGCCCCCCCCCCCCCCCCCCGCCCTCGTGCCACCCCCGGCGCCGGGGCGGGCCCCGCGGCCCCCCCCCCGCCCCGCATATCGCGTCACGCCCCCAGCGTCACGGAGACTATCCTGTCATGCCTGCGGATGACCCCTTGGCCGCCGCCACCGCACTCGCCACATTCGACGATTTCCTGAAGCTCGATATTCGGGCCGGTACCATCGTCGCTGCCGAGGCCTTTCCCGCCGCCCGCAAACCCGCCTGGAAACTCACGGTCGATTTCGGCCCGGCGATCGGCCTTCGCCGCTCATCGGCCCAGATCACGGTGCACTACGCGCCTGAAGATCTGATCGGCCGCAAGGTGCTCGGCGTCGTGAATTTCCCGCCGCGCCAGATCGGCCCCTTCATCTCGGAAGTCCTCGTCCTCGGCCTGCCCGACGAAAACGGCGCCGTCGTCCTCGTCACCCCCGAACGCGACGTACCCAACGGCGGCCGCCTGTTCTGACGGCAGGGATTGGGGCAGGGCGGTTGGTTCCCGGTTCCCAGACCGTTGAACTTCGGCGCTCGAAGACGTCACGAGCTTGATCGTTGCGGTTGGCCCCCAGTCACCAGACCGCTAAACTCTTGGTCCGAATACGGGCGCGTTGCTGGCCGTTGCGGTTGGCCCCCAGTCACCAGACCGCTAAACTGACGCTTTTCTACCTCGATCCGCCCTATTGGTTGCGGTTGGCCCCCAGTCACCAGACCGCTAAACTCCGACCGAGGACATCGCCGACCCCGAGTCCGTTGCGGTTGGCCCCCAGTCACCAGACCGCTAAACTTGGGCTTTCGCGCTCCAGCACAGCGACACCGTTGCGGTTGGCCCCCAGTCACCAGACCGCTAAACTGAGTCCGTCGATCGCCTCGCGGGTCTGTATGTTGCGGTTGGCCCCCAGTCACCAGACCGCTAAACTTGCGATCTCCATGTCGCGCGCTGCCTGCACGTTGCGGTTGGCCCCCAGTCACCAGACCGCTAAACTCGCGGCACCTGTTCGTCGCAGACATCGGCGGTTGCGGTTGGCCCCCAGTCACCAGACCGCTAAACTTTGTCAATCTCCAGCTTGTCCTTCGCCTCGGTTGCGGTTGGCCCCCAGTCACCAGACCGCTAAACTCCTATGCGTCGCCGAGAACCCCGAGAGATTGGTTGCGGTTGGCCCCCAGTCACCAGACCGCTAAACTAGGAGGGCCAACTTTCAACGCAGCTGGCCCTGTTGCGGTTGGCCCCCAGTCACCAGACCGCTAAACTGGAGCCTTTCTGGCGGATGGGTCCTGCATCGTTGCGGTTGGCCCCCAGTCACCAGACCGCTAAACTGGCGGAAAGGATCGCTTCACCGCGACCATCGTTGCGGTTGGCCCCCAGTCACCAGACCGCTAAACTAAGCGTGCCCACGTCGTAAAGCTCCTGGTCGTTGCGGTTGGCCCCCAGTCACCAGACCGCTAAACTCCCGTCCGATCCCGGCGGCGCGACCAATCAGTTGCGGTTGGCCCCCAGTCACCAGACCGCTAAACTCTCGACCTCGAGGGCCTTGACCGTCGCCCGGTTGCGGTTGGCCCCCAGTCACCAGACCGCTAAACTTAGGCCCCGAGATTGGTGACGCCCTGTTCGGTTGCGGTTGGCCCCCAGTCACCAGACCGCTAAACTCACCCTGCGGGTCCGCCATATGCGGCGAATGTTGCGGTTGGCCCCCAGTCACCAGACCGCTAAACTACGTACTCGATTGCCTGGTGTTCGATGTTCGTTGCGGTTGGCCCCCAGTCACCAGACCGCTAAACTGGACTACGGATCAAGGCCTTGGAAACAAGGCCTTTTTTCGTGCTGGGCCGGGTATGGGCGCGGCGCGAATCAGGGTCAGAACAGGGTGAGTTGGCCGGGGTTTTTCGGACTAGGTTCACGTTTCTTTCCTCGGTAGGTCCTGATCATTTCATATTGGCGGTCGGTGATCTGCACGACATGGACCTTGCCGCTGCGGGGCATGGCGGCTTCGATCTGGCGGCACAGGGCATCGGCCTGTTCCTTGCCGGCGGCAAAGCGCAGGTAAACCGAATATTGGCTCATCTCGAAACCGAGGTCGAGCAGGGCGTGGCGAAAGCCGGTGGCGGCCTTGCGCTCGGGCCTGGTCATCACCGGCAGGTCGAAAAGCACGATCAGCCACATGATGCGATAGCCGCTGAGCGCGCTCGGTACCGCCGCAGGGGGAGTCGGCTGCGGGGGCGGGCCGGCGTCATTCACCCCATCCCTCCAGCGGCAGGCGGGGCAGGGGCAGGGCGAGGCGGTCGCCCTCGCCGGCGAAGGCCTTGGCGACGGAATTGACCAGTCTTTCGGCGCAGGTCATCACCGGGCTGGTCCCCTCGCTGGTTGGCAGGTCCAGCACCATGACCCGGGCGAGGGCCGCCTTGGCCTCCCGGTCCACCTGAATCGTGCCGGCGCGTAGCAGGCGCCAGACCTCGATATCCACCACGGGGCGGAACGGCTCCATCAGATCGTCAACGAGAACCATGGCGTTGCCCCGGTTGGCGTGCATCAACCCGAGGGAGGGATGCAGGCCACCCGCCATCACCGCCCGGGCAACGCCGGCCCGCAGCACGGCATAGCCATAGTTGAGCAGGGCATTGGCGCCTTCGGCGTCGCGGTCGCGGCGGAACTCGGGCCCCATCAGCAGTGGCCAGTAGCGCCGGGCGGCCTCGGCCTCGACATTGTCGGGATCGCCGCTGCGCACCTTGGCCGCCAGCAATTGGAAGCCGCCGTGACGGGCGCCGACGGCGGCGAGGCTGGCGCCTTGCGCCAGGATCTTGGCCTTCACCACCTGGGCCCACAGGCGTTTCTTCAGGGGCAGGGCAGCGGCGATCTGGTCGGCGATGCGGCCCGCTTGCTGGTGATGCCCCTCCACCGGCCAGACGATCGCCTCTGGCCGGTGATTGGCCCCGCATAGCACGACCGGAATACCCCGCCGCGACAGCTCCACGAGGATATTATTGGTGAAGCCGAGGCCATGGGCGTTGGCGACCACCGCCGCGATACTGTCCAGTGGCACGCGGCCCACTTCCTCGCCCTTTTCCGATACGGTCAGGAACCCCCGGTCGAGGGCGAGGAAACGGCCATCCGTCGCGATCTCAACGACCCGGCCGATCATCGCGCTTTTCCCGATTCAGGATGTGGCGCAGGCCTTCTTCGGGCGGGATGCGCCAGATCGTGCCCAATTCGTCCACCCGGACCCGCTCGGCGTTCAGGCTCTTCAGGGTGCTGTAGGAGGCCATGAGCCAGCGGAACGGATCATCGGGATCGTCGTGGCGCTCTGTCAGCTTGCCGGCGTCCGTGTGGCCGCACAGGCGCAATCGACTGGCGGAGGGCTCAAGCCGGCGCACGACCATGATCTCGTCCCGCCCGTCGCGCTCGAGGCGCAGCAAGTCGCCCTTGAACACCCGCATGACGAAGCGAAGCCCGGGATCGTCGCGCCAGGCCTGCCGATGGCCGGGGCTGTTGGCGGCGAAGACCGTCGTCACCTCGCCGATCCAGCGGCCGTCCGCCGTCTCCAGGATGTCGATGAAGGCATTCTCGCCCGCGGCATAGGCCTTGTAGGGCACGCCATCCGGTCCCTTGATCGGCACCAGATAATCCGCCTTCTCGGGTTTCAGCAGGCGGACATGGCGGATGCCGTCCCGGACATGCGGATTGCGCTCCCGCACTTCGGCCGCAAAATCCTGCAGGGCCTGATCGAGCTTGATGCCCGATGGTTTCGCCGTCGCCCAATATTCCGCCACCATGTCGCGCAGGCGCCGGTCGCGGATATTGCCGATTTCCTTCTCGGTCAGGCTGGTGAAACTCTTGCGGTAGACGAGGTTCCTGCCCTCCTCCGCCGCCGGATCGCGCACCAGGCCATAGGCCGTGTCCTCGTGCAGGCGGCCGCCGGTGCCATGTTCCGGCCTGTGCGAGATGGTGACCGTGTCCCGCCAGCGCAGGACCTGATCGCGGAACCCGGGCCAGGGCTCGGGCACGATGATCCTGTCCCGCTCCTCGTCGAAGGCCGAGGCCATGGCTTGCAGCAGGCCGCGGCTGGTCAGGGCGGCGACCAGCGCGTCGATGCCGTGATGGCGATGGTCGTTGCGGTCCTTGGCATCGGAAAAATTCAGCCCCCATTTCGCCCGGATCAGCGCGGTCAACCGCCCGGGGATGACCCAGACCTTGTTGGGATCGCAGACGGCGCCCATGTAATCCTTGGCCATGCGGGCGAGCCAGCCGGTCTCGTTCAATTGCCGGTTAAGGAAACCGCCCTCCCGGTCCGCCTGCGCCAGCGCGTCGGGGGCGAAGCGCCAGCGCTTGTTGCGGGGCAGAAGCGCGGCGCGGGCAACGATGTCCGACCAGAGGTAAGACTTGCCCTCGATCGTGGGGCTGTTGCCGAAAGCCTGATGGGGCGTCTTCCGGCCCTTGTGGCGATTGGCATAGCGCATGACCACGGTCTTGTTGGCCGGACTGTCGTCGAAACACAGCTGGAAGGGGATCAGATGTTCGATCTCCACCGCGTCGGATAGCAGCGTCTCGACCGAAATCCGTTCGCCGCTGAAGGGGCAGTGGCGGTCGGCCGCGTCCTTGAAATTCAACTCTTCCCACAGGCGCAGCTTCAGCAGATTGCGGTGGTTCACCGCCTGGCCCAGTTTCATCAACTGCTCGCGGCGCAGATCGTTGCGCCACTGGTTCTGCGCCTGTTCCTTCTCGATTTCCTTCAGTTTCTGGGGCGAGTAGCGGAATTCCCGCGTCATCTCGACGACGACTTCCGCAGGCGGGCCGATCCGCTCGATCAGCGCGTTGACGAGACGGCGCAACTGGCCAAGGCCGATATGGACCGTCGGATTGGGCAGGCGGCCGAAACGCTTCTCCGGCGGGTCCGAGGGCTCGCCGCTGCCCATCACCTCGTTGTGCAGCCATTCGCCGTAATAGGGCAGGCGGTCCAGCTGTTCCCCGGTCGGGCGGGGCGAATGGGCGGTGCCGAGGCCAGCGATGCAGGCCTTGTCATAGGGCAGACCTTTTTCCATCTCGGGCAGGATCGCCTTGATCGCGCGAAGCCCAAGGCGCGAATAACCGTCGGGCAGCATCGTGCCGGCGATCTTCTCCGCCACGTCCTTGTCGACGCCGGTCTCGGTCCGCAGCCAGTCGATCAGGCGGCTTTCGTCTTCCTCCTCGAGAAGGCGGTTGACGATCTCGATCTGCCGCTCGACCGGCAGCGCCCGCCAGGTCTTGTGAAAGAGTTTGCGATTGGACAGGCGCTCGGCCGTCTCGTCGCCCTTCAGCTTGTCGCGCTTCTCGCTCTCCAGATTGAAGCGGCTGTTGCCGGGCAGTTTCAGCAAGCCGCGCATCTTGTCGAAAGACACGCCGTTCGAGCCTAAGAGGGCGAGGGCGATACGGTCGCCCTCCTCGATGGTCAGGGCACGGTCGGCCTGCCCGGCGGTCTGGATGCGCAGGTTGCGCACCTCCTGCCAGATGCGGAACCGCTGGGCCAGCGGGTGGGCGCGCGGGCAGCGGAAACCTTCCGCATCGTCCTTGTGGACGGCGGGCGACAAGCTGCATTTACCCGCCGGCACCGCCTTCAGGGGGCGCTGGAAGAAGATCAGCCGGTGCAGCCGGTCGTGGACGGCCGCGGTCATTTCCGGGTGATGGGGCGCCTGCGCGGCCCAGATCGCCTCGAATTCCGCCTCGACCATGTCGCGCATCGGATAGAAATCATAGGACGCCTTGGCGCCGCTGCCCTGCATTCGGGTGCGAACCGGCATTCGCGCGGCTTTCCGCTCCGCCAGATAATGGCCGAGGCTGGGGGCGCCGGCCGCCGCCATCGCTTCTTCCAGCCGGCCCGCCGCCTGCTTGATCAGGCCGGATTCGCCATCGCCCTTGTCGGACTTGCGGTTCGACTTGAACCCTCGCCGCTGATCGAGATGGAAAATCGCCCGGCCGATCTGGCCGAGGGGCAGGGGCCGATCCAGCGCCGCCGCCCGCAGCGCGTAAGGGTCGAGGGTTTCCAGCGCCTTCCGCGCCGCTTCCTCCGCCGGCATCAGGCCGCTCTCGATCAGCGCCGCCATCAGCCGGCTTCGCCTGCGCACGAAACGGTCGCGCCGCCGCCGCATCCCCCGCGCCAGGCGCCGCGCCATGGCATTCGATTCCCGGGAACGCTCGTCCCGCCCGTCGGGGAAAATGCGGATACCGCCGGGACCGAGTTCCACCGGCTCGCCCACGGCGTCGAGCCAGACCACGAACCAGCCGATGGAATTGGAGCCGAGATCGAGACCGAGGCGGTAGGGACGGGCAGCGCTCATGAGTCGTCTTCCGGTTGTCGTTTTCGTTTCCGTGCCCTCAGCGTGCCCGTTGACAGCCACAGGTCAAAGTGGAAAGATCGAGCCACTGTCGATTAGCGGTTGGTCAAACACCTGATTTATTTAGCGGTCTGGTGACTGGGGGCCTTCCGTTAACAAGCCGAACAGGCACCAAATGGGGACGGGCTGCGGCCTGTCCCCTTCTTGTTTTCGGGGCATGACTTCCGTGCTTGATCGGGGCCGGCCGGGCCGTTATGCCGGGCGTGCGCCATCAGGGGAGCCCGCCTCGTGCCATCCGTGCTTTTCGTCTGTCTCGGCAATATCTGTCGCTCGCCGCTGGCCGAGGGGGCCTTGCGCCATCTGGCGGCGCGGGGCGGGGTGTCGGTGACGGTCGATTCCGCCGGCACCGGGGGCTGGCATGTCGGCGAGCCGCCGGATCGGCGGGCGCAGACGGTGGCCCGGCGTCATGGCGTCGAGATCGGGGGCTTGCGCGGGCGGCAGGTCGCGCCCGACGATTTCAGCCGCTTCGATCATGTCGTCGCCCTCGACCACGACAATCTCGCCGCCTTGCGGCGGTTGCGTCCGGCGGCCGGGGGAGCGCTTCTGCCCCTGCTGCTCGATCATGTGCCGGGGCGGCAGGGGCAGGCGGTGGCCGATCCCTATTATGGCGACGAGCGCGATTTCGAGATCGCCTGGGCCGAGGTCAGCGCCGGGGCGGCGGGCCTCCTGCGCCTGATCGGGGGCGGCTGATTCGCAGCTCAAGCCTTGCGGCGGAAGATACGGCGCAGGGCGAGGATCAGCACGAGCGGCAGGCCGGCCACCCCGCCGACCAGCCCCGCCACGGCGCCATTCCGCAACAGGCGCGGCAGGGCGGTATCCGCCTCCAGCCGCTGCCAGTCCGCCTCGTGCTTCGGGGCGGGCAGGGGCAGGGGGCGGAAGCCGATGTCGATGCCCCGGATCTGCGCCGGCGGCAGATAGATCGTGACATAGCCCGGCCGCACGCTGGCCCGCCCGGGCAGCCGCGACCAGTCGATCAGCGGCGCCGCCAGGGCAATGACCACGGTGGCGAAAGCCAGCGTGGCGACAAGGGCGATCTCGATCAGGCGGGGTCGGCGCGTCACGGCGGGCAACCGTATTCCTTGCGGAAGTGGCCGATCAGATCGGCGAAACTATTCATGCCCGGCGGCAGATTGGGCTTGCGGTCGGGATTGAGGGCGGTCTGCCGGTCGCTCGCGGCGAGGCTGCGCGACAGCGACGCGCAGGCGGCGGGCGTATCGCCCAGGTCATGTTCGATGCGCGCCTCGCCCAGGGCGGTGTTGGACAGACGGTCGAACACGTTCAGCTGGGCGAAAATCCGGCTGGCTTCCTGCATCTCGGCCAGCGCCCGCCGCAGGCGCTCCGGCGACGCCGCGGGCTGCGGGCTGGCCGGATTGGCGATGATCGCCTCCGTCCCCGGCGCACTGAGGAAATAGGCATATTCGCGGTGGGCGAGGGCGAGGCCCGGCTGATCGCCGCTCTGTCGATAGGTCGTCATGGCCTCGAGGATGAGGCGTTCGGCTTCGGCCGGGCGGCCTTCCGCGCTGAACAATTGGCGGGCCTGCTGCAGCTTGACCGCCGGATCGTCGGTGGCGGGAGCGCCCGCCGCCGCACAGCCTGCGAGCAGAACACAGGCCAGCAGGGCCGATACAGGGTTTCTCACGGCACTTCTCCACGACTGTGACAGCCGCAGATTGTGGTCGGCGCGCGGGAGACGCAAGGACCCTCAGCGCGCCGACAGGGTGCCGAGTTCGGGGGCCGTCAGGTCGCGGCCGGCGAGATCGGCGAGAGTGACGGCGCCATCCTTGTCGGTGTCGAGGAAGGCGAAATGGGCGAGGGCGGCCTTGTTCGCCTCCCGCCCGTCGAGCGCGCCGTCGCGGTTAAGGTCGAGGTGCTTGAACTGGGCGCTGACCTGCTTGCGGCCCGGGGCGCCGGGGGCGAGCTTTTCCTGCAAGGCCAAGGCTTCGGCCAGGCTGACCCTTGCATCGCCATTGGTATCGGCGGTGGCGAAGAGCCGGTCGACGAATTGATCCGCCTCGGCATCGTCGATCCGCCCGTCGGCGTTGCGGTCGACGGCGACGAACAGCAGGCGAAGGCCGAGCGGCACGCCGCCCGCCGGCGGGGGATTGGCGGCGAGGGCCGGGGTGGCGAGCAGGAGGCCGAGAAGGGGCCGGGCGCGGATGATCATGCCCCGACCATCCGCCCGCCGCCCCTTCCGGTCAAGCCCGGCTTCGGCGCGAGCGGCTGCGCAGCAGGAGGTAGAAGGCAAATCCCGTGGCGACGCCGGGCGCGATGCCGAGCACGAGCGCGATCCAGCCATGGCGGATGCCGAGTGTCTGCCGCTCCCATACCACGAAGACGGCGAGCACGGCCCAGCAGGTCAGCACGTCCAGCGAATAGCCGGTCGCATAGGGGTTGACGAAACCCTGGCCCAGCGCGCCGAGGATGTCCGGGTTCTCGATCAGCGGCGGCACGCAGATCACCGCGAAGGCGACCGCGAAGCCGAGTCCGAGCAGCACCAGCGCCGCCCGGTAGATAGCGTCGTTCATTGTTTCTCTCCCCCTTGCCGCTGGCTTGTGTCATGCGGCAGAATGTGACGAATAATCACAATAACCGCCCATGATCACAAGGGTGGGGGAGAGGAAACATGTACGATTATGTCATCGTCGGCGCGGGCTCCGCCGGTTGCGTCCTCGCGCATCGCCTGTCGGCCGACCCGAAGGTGAAGGTCGCCCTGCTCGAAGCCGGCGGCAAGGACTGGAATCCCTTCATCCACATGCCGACGGGGATGAAGGTCCTGGTCGGCGGCAAATCGGTGAACTGGCATTTCGAGACCGAGCCGCAGGCGCATCTCGACGGCCGCCGCCTGTTCTGGCCGCGTGGCAAGGTGCTCGGCGGCTCCTCCGCGATCAATGGCATGGTCTATATCCGGGGCCATCGCTCGGATTACGACAATTGGGCGCAGGCCGGTTGCCGCGGCTGGTCGTGGGACGAGGTCCTGCCCTATTTCATGCGCTCCGAACACAACGAGCGCGGGGCGGATGCGTCGCATGGTCAGGGCGGCCCCCTGAACGTGCAGGATTTCGCCGAGCCCAATCCCCTGGTCGATGTCTTCATCGAGGCGGGCAAGCAGGCGGGCCTGCCCCATACCGCCGATTTCAACGATGGCGATCATCTGCATGGTGTCGGCGTCTATCAGCGGACCTGCAAGGACAACCGGCGCTGGTCGACGGCGCGCGCCTTCCTCGGCGCCTCCGAAGGGCGCAAGAATCTGACGGTGATCACCAGGGCGCAGGCAACAAGGGTACTGGTCGAGGGCGGCCGCGCCACCGGGGTCGAGATCGCCCGGGGCAGCCGGCGCGAGGTGGTGCGGGCCGCGCGGGAGGTGATCCTGTCCGGTGGGGCGGTGAATTCGCCCCAGCTCCTCCTCCTCTCCGGCATCGGGCCGGGGGAGGAAATCCGCCGTCACGGCATTCCCGTCGTCCTCGACCTGCCGGGAGTGGGGCGGAACCTGCAGGATCATCTCGGCATCGGGCTTTATTACGATTGCCCGGCCGGCGTGTCCTATGACGAGCTGCTGACGCCCTGGGGCCAGATCAGCACCTTGGCGAAATATGTCTTCACGAGGAAGGGCGCGGGGGCGAGCCACGGCTTCGAATCCGGGGTCTATGCCAATTCCCGTCCGGGGTTGGAGGCACCGGATCTTCAGGGCTTCTATCTGTCCAGCCTCGCCGTCGATCATGGCCGCCAGCATCTGGGCGGCAAGGGCTCCCAGCTCGATTTCTATCCGGTGCGGCCGGCCTCGCGCGGGTTCCTCGGGCTTCATTCGGCCGATCCGCTGGCGGCGCCGCTCATCCAGCCGAATTATCTGGAGGCGCCGGAAGACCTCGAGGTGATGGTCGAGAGCATCCTGATCGGGCGCGAGATTTTCGGCGCCAGGGCTTTCGACGGCTATCGCGGGCGGGAAGTCCGGCCGGGTCCCGATTGCGCCAGCCGGGAAGCGATCCGCCGTTACATCAGGGCCAAGGCGGAAACCGCCTATCACCCGGTGGGCACGGCGCGCATGGGCCATGATCCCCTGGCCGTGGTCTCGCCCGAATTGAAGGTGCATGGCATCGAGGGGCTTCGCGTCGTCGATGCCTCGATCATGCCCAATGTCGTCTCGGGCAATACCAATGCGCCGACGATCATGATCGCGGAAAAGGCGGCGGACATGATCCTCGGCCGGGCGGCCCCGATGGCACGGGCCGCCGCCTGAGGCGGGGGCTCAGGCGCCTTCGGCGTCCCGGAGGCGTTTATAAAACGTGGCCATGGCTTCGGTCCTTGGCCCCGGCTTGCCGTTGCCGATGAGCTTGCCGTCGAGCCGGGTTGCCGGGGTCACGCCGGCGAAAGTGCCGGTGACGAAGGCTTCGTCGGCGTTGGCGACATCGGACAGGGTGAAATGCCGCAGCTCGATCGGGATATTGTTGGCCCGCGCCAGATCGATGACATGGGCGCGGGTAATGCCGTTGAAGCAATAGTCCCCGGTCGAGGTCAGGATCACGCCGCGCTTCACCATGAAGAAATTGGTCGCGTTGCAGCTCGACACGAAGCCCTGCGGGTCGAGCATCAGGGCCTCGTCCGCGCCGGCCTTGATGGCGTGATTGAGGGCGATGATCAGGTTCAGCCGCGAATGGCTGTTCAGGCGCATGTCGAACATGTCGGCCGGGGTGCAGCGGATCGGCGTCGAGGCGAGGTGCAGGCCGCGTTTGAACAGGGTGGGGGCCGGTTCTTTCCATTCGGCGACGATGACGAGGGTGGCCGGCCCCACGGTCATGCGCGGGTCCTGGTTCGGCGTCTTCTTCAGGCCGCGCGTGACCATCAGGCGGATGTGCACGCCGTCGACCATGTCATTGGCGACCACGGTTTCGTAAAGCGCGGCGGCGAGTTCGATCCGGCTGCGGCCGATGTCGAGATCGATCGCCCGCGCCCCGGCGAAGAGCCGGTCGAGATGCCGCTCCATGAAGGCGATGCGGCCGCGGATCAGGCGAAAACCTTCCCACACCCCGTCGCCCAGCACGAAGCCGGCGTCGAAGACCGAGACCTTGGCCTCGCTCCGGGGCAGCAATTGCCCGTTCACATGGATGAGGACGGTCTCGTTGCGCGGATCGTCGGCGTAGGACTGGCTGCCGATGGACATGTCATGCTGCTCCGGTCAGGCGGTGGGCGCGCAGGCGCTCGTAATAGGGGCGGGCTTCGTCGATCAGGGCTTCGAAGCCGGGCGGCGGGGCCTTGGCCGGGCTCGGCGGGGCGAAGCCGGTCGAGGCTTCGACGGCGGCATACCAATGCGGCGCCCAGACCCCATCGGTATCGCGCCGGCCGGCGGGCCAGGACAGCATCGCCGCGTCGAAGGCAATGCCGACGGCGCGACAAAGGGCGCCCAGCAGGGCGCGGGGATCGGCCTGGATGTCGCGCCCCTCGATCACCGGCGGGGCCGCGCCGAGGCGATCGGCCGCCCGTTCGAAAATCTCCGCCTGCTCGCGGATGCCGATGTCGGCGAGGGTCACGCTCGCGCGTTTCTCGAGATAGGAGGCGATGACCTCGGCCGGGTCGCGGATCAGGAAGCAATTGACGACACGGTCCAGCCAGCCGCGCTCGATCACCGGCAGCAGGTGGTGGGTCATGTGCTTCTGGTAATGCACGCAGCCCCGCTCGAGCGGGGCTTCGGTCAGATCATGCACGACCTTGCGCCAGTCGCCTTCCATGGCGGCGATGATCTCGCCCCGCCCCGGATGCTCGAGGCCCGTCGTCGCCAGGTAATGGCCGTAGAGCGGCTCGTCCACCACGATCGTGTCCGCGCGGTTCTCGAAGGCGCGCATCATGGCGGTCGAGATATTGCGGGGACCCGACCACATGGCGAGGCGAAGCGGACGGGCGGGGGAATATTCGGTTGGCAAGGCGGGGACACCGGCTTGAAAGGGTTGATCCGGGCAGTATCGCCGAGTCCCGCGCTTTGCTCCACCCCTGGCGCGGCGCGAAAATGAGGCTTGCGTGCAACACATGGGCGCGTGCGCGCGACGGACGGGAACCTGCCGCAGCTTTGCCGCATTTGATTTCCCGAGTGGCGGCCAATGCGGCCGCGTGGACGGGACAGACATCATGGCGCAGCGCATTCTGGTGGTCGAGGACGAGGCATTCATCGCCTTCTATCTCGATTCCGTGCTGACCGATGCCGGCTATGAGGTGATCGGCCCGGTGGACGACGCCCGTGTCGCCATGCGCCTCGCCGCCGAGGAACGGCCGGACCTCGCCCTGATGGACATCCGCCTGAAGGGCGATGTCGACGGTGTTTTCGCCACCCGCCATCTCGTCCTCGAACTCGGCGTGCCGGTCGTCGTCGTCAGCGCCAATGCGCCCCAGTCTCTCGACGATCTGCGCCCGCTGACGTCCCATATCCTGGGAAAACCCGTCGCTTCCGAGGAACTGGTGGCGACGGTGCGCGACGCGCTTGCTGCCTGAAGCCGCATCCCTGGCGTCTTGGCCCTGCCACCGGGATAATTTTCATTGTAAGACAAGGGCATGAAGTCGATGTCCGTCGGGGCGGAACATGTCGAAGGGGCCGAAGCCCCGGCCGTGTCACCCGCTGAAATCGCCCGGGGTGAATCCCATACCCCCGCGCTCTACATGCTCGCGGTCGTCGGCCTTTGCCTCGCCGCGGTGGTGATGACGCTCGTCACCACCCTCGGCCAGCCCTGGCTCGGTCTCAAGTTCCGTGAAGCGCCGGATGGCTCCATCAGGATTGTCGCGGTCGCGGACGGTGGCCCCGGCGCCGCCGTCGCGTCCGGTAGCCAGGCGGTTTCCCTGCGCGGCCCCGGCGGCGCGGCCCTGACCCTCGAGGCCAGCGACATCATTCAGGAGCCGGACGTCCTCGGCACCTATGCCGAAGTGGAGCGTTTCCTGCGGCGTCAGAGCACCCTGAGCGACATGCTGAAAGGCGAGGTGGTTCATCTTGGCCTTGCCGATGGTCGGGTCGTCGACCTGCATCCGGCCAGCCGGCCGCTGTTCGACCTGCCGCCGGATTTCTGGGTGCAATTGCTGACCGGGGCCGGTTCCCTGCTGATCTGCGGCTGGGTCTACGCGATCCGGCCGCGCGACTGGCCGCCGCGCCTGTTCATGATCAGCGGCATCGGCATGATCGTCTCGGCCCATGCCGCGGCCATCTACAGCGCGCGAGAACTGGCGATCGACGGCGAATTGTTCCGCGCCCTGTCGTCCCTCAATTTCCTCGGCTCGCTCGGGTTCGGGGGGACGGCGATGGCGCTGTTCCTGCTCTATCCCCGGCCGCTGGTCCGGCCGGCGCTGCTCCTGATCATTCCGGCCATGCTGGTGCCGGTCTATTTCGTCGATCTGTTCCGGGTGCCGGAAGACCAGAGTCTGCTGCGCTATGCGCCCATGGCGGCGATCATGGTGCTGATCCTCGTCTTCGTCGCGATGCAGTGGTTCGCGACGCGCCGGGATGCGGCCGCCCGCGCGGCCCTGCGCTGGCTGGGACTGACGATTTCGATCGGGGCCGGCTGTTTCATCCTGGTGATTGCCGCGCCCGCGCTGATGGAAGTCGAGCCGGTGATGTC
>JAOZVS010000045.1 GCA_025869435.1 Zavarzinia sp. | reverse complement strand
AGGACGTGGCGACGCATCCCGCCTTCGCGCCCATGGTCGAGGCGATTTCCCGCATCTACGATCTGCACGAAGACCCCGCGACCCGGGACGTGATGACCTTCCCCCTCGCCGATGGCGGGGTGGGCTCGCGCTTCTACAAGATCCCGGAAAGCCGCGAGGATCTGATCCTGCGCCGGAAGATGACCAGCCTCATCCTCGACCGGGTCTGCCCGACCATGGACCGTTTCGGCGACGAGACGGTGACGCCGCTCTTCGTCATCCAGGACCGGCGCGACCTCCTTGATGCCTTCGACACCCGCTATGCCGAGAACAGCGCCCGCTGGCTGGACCGCCTGCAGCGCGAGAATCTGTTCATGACCAGCGGCAATACCGATCCGAAGGGCGACCGCGCCAAGCAGCCCTATCAGCAGAAGGATCTCGATCTCTATCTGCGTGTGGTCGAGGAGACCGATGCCGGCATCATCATCTCGGGCGCCAAGTTCGAGACCGGCGCGCCCTATGCCCATGTCGCCTTCATCAAGCCGACCGTGGGCGCCTGGATCGAGGAGAACCGGGATTACGCCGTCTCCTGCATCGTGCCCCTGAACGCGCCGGGCGTGCGCCACATCTGCCGGATGCCGCAATATGCCGGCGGCGGCGGCAAGGCCAACAGCTTCGAATATCCGCTGACCGCCAATTTCGACGAAGTCGACACGCTGATCGTCTTCGACAAGGTGCTGGTGCCCTGGCAGAACGTGATCTTCAGCCGCCAGCCGAAACTGGCCGCCCTGATGCGCAGCGAATTCACCCGCTGGGCGGCGCAGGGTTACCTGACCCGCTGCCTGGCCAAGGCCGATCTTCTGGTCGGCACGGCGCTGCTGGTCGCGGAACAGTCGGGCACCGCCAATATTCCGCCCGTCCGTTCCAAGATCAGCCAGCTGATGATGCACAAGAAGGCGATCGAGGCTTTCCTGCTGGCGGCGGAAGCCGATTGCGAGACGACGCGCTCGGGCTATGTCATGCCCAATCAGGCGATCCAGAACGCCGGGCGTATCTTCTGCTCCCAGTCCTACAACCAGATGGTCCATCTGCTGCGCGAGATCGTCGGCGGCCAGGCGGTCATGCTGCCGGACGAGGCGATGCTGGCCGATCCGACCTCGCGGGCCGATATCCTGAAGTTCTTCCAGGGCGGCGATTGCGACGCGATTTCCCGCATCAGGGCGCTGCACCTGGCGCGGGAGCTTAGCGCCTCGGGTTACGCCGGGCGGACCCAGGCCTACCAACTGTTCGCGGAAACGCCGATTTTCGCTCAGGAAGCGGCACTCTATGCGACATATGATCGTGACGATTCGCTGGGGCGGGCGCGGCGCGTCGCGGGGCTCGACGGCCCCGCCGAGACTGCCAGCAAGGGGGAGGCTGCATGAGTGAAATCAAGGCGGACAGCTGGCGCATCCAGAGCGCCAAGACAAGTTCCGCGCAGGCTTACGAACGGCTGCGGGCGGCGATCATCCAGGGCGAATTCGCCCCGGGTGCGCGGCTGACCGAAGTCGCCATCGCCCAGTTGCTGGAAGTCAGCCGCACCCCGGTGCGCGATGCCTTCGCGCGTCTGGTGCAGGACGGCCTGGTGCGGATCGGCGCCAAGGGCACGGGGATCGAGGTGGTCGATCCCAGCCAGGAATTCCTCGATATCTATTACATCCGCGAGTCGATCGAGGGCTGCGCCGCCCGCCTCGCCGCCATGCGCGCCTCGGACGCCGAGATCGATGCGATCATCGCCCTGGCCGAGGCCAGCCGGCTGGCCGACCGCTCCGACGTCCTCGGCCGGGCCAAGATCAACAGCGAATTCCATCTGACCATTTCCAAGGCGGCGCACGCGCCCCGGCTGGAGCGGCTGATCAGCGACTACCGCGAGATTTTCGCCAGCCCCCATATCCTCCAGCGTTACACCCCGAGCGACACGCGGAAAGCCGTTGACGATCACACGCTGATCGCCACCGCCATCCGCTCGCGCAACCCGGACATGGCGGAGATGGCCATGCGGGATCATCTGCGCGTCGCCTACGCGAGGGTGGTGCGGATGGCGGAACAGGACCGGGTCACCGCCGCCGCCGAAGACGACGGGGCGGCCTGACCCCATGGCCGCCGCCCATGTTCAGGGGGCCTCTCCCCCGTCAGGCGGCGCCGGGATCATAGGCCCACAGCCGGCAGGTCGGCGCCATGACGCGCCATTGCCGCCACAGCGCCGCCAGCGCGCCGATCGGGTCATCGGCGCTGTCGATGCGCAGGTTGCTGTCCGGGAAGGGATCGGTGCCGACGGTGATCATGGCGGCGGACCGCAGGGGTTTCACTTCGCCGCCCGCGGCAAGGCCGGCGCGGAGCGCGGCGATCAGCCGGTCTTCCAGTGCGCCTTCCGTGGCCTCGAAACCCCGGATCATCGCCGCCGGCACGCCGACATCGGCCAGGATATTGCCAAGGGCCACCGCCGTGTCGCAGCGCGCCTCGGCATGAAGGCCGCTGCAGCGCGCTCCATTGTAACTGGCGATGCGGCCGGCGGCATCCATCACCGCCGCCTGCCGCCATTCGGGATGAACCGTCTCGGCCATGGTGGCGGCCAGGGCCGCGCCGGCATCGAGCCCCTGCGCCAGATGATCGAGCGCGCGCGGGCCGATGGTGGGATCGGTGCGGTTCTGCGTCACCGCCACGCCGAGGCCACTGCGGCCATAGGGACAGCGCCCGCCAAAAGCAATGCTGGAGGTGGCGCCGGCCACGCCCAGGCGGCCGGTCCGCGCGCAGCGGGCCACGATTGAAAACGTCATCTCGGCGATCTTTCCCGGGTAAGCCTTGTTACAAGTCCTGATCCAATAGTTGTGGAGCGTATGATGGAAGTAAAGGATAAAGTCGCCAGCTTCATTGAAGTCACCAATGAAGAAGAGGCACGACTGAACCTGACGGCCCTTTACCGTCTTCTTGCCCATTTCGGGATGGATGACACGATCTATACCCATGCCTCGGCACGAGTTCCGGGCGAGAATGCATTTCTGATCAATCCATTCGGCTATATGTTCGACGAGATCACGCCCGATAGCCTGGTGAAGATGCCGATCCGCGATCTGGAAGACATCGGCGGCGCCAATGCGGCGGGCTATGTGATCCATTCGGCGATTCTGGCCGCGCGGCCGGATGTGAACTGCGTGGTTCACACCCATACCCGTGCCGGCGTCGCCCTGTCCTGCCTCGAGGACGGGCTGCTGCCGATCAACCAGTTCGCGATCGAATTCGCCGGGCGCATGGGCTATCACGATTATGAAGGGGTCGCCTTCAATCTCGACGAAGGGCCGCGGCTCGACGCCGACATCCAGGGCAAGCTGGGCCTCGTGCTGCGCAACCACGGCCTGCTGACCGTGGGCCAGACCATCCCCGCCGCCTTCTATCTGATGTATTATCTGGAACAGACCTGCCGGGTGCAGATGGATGTGCTGGCGACCGGCCGCCCCTTCGTCACGCCCTCGGCCGAACTGATCGCCCAGACCGAGCGGCAGTACACCAGCAGCTTCGATCCGCCGCGCGCCGGCCATCGCATGTGGCCGGCCATGCTGCGCCTGCTCGACCGCGCCAGCCCGGGCTGGCGCGGCTGAGGCTCGCCGTCACACGGGCAATGGCGCCGGGTCGAAAGCCTGGCGCCATGACCGGCTGAACACGAGGGCGTCGTTCTCGAAGGCGTCGAGCCGGCAGTGCAGGGTGAAACGCCCCGCGTCCACGCCGACCTCGGCGAAAGTCTCGAGCCGGATGGCCCAGCCGGGGCGGTCCATGTGCATCCGCCGGGTGATGGCGACATGGGCGCTGCCCGGATCGTCCGGCAGGATCGAGAAGACTTCGTGGCCTTCGGTGTGGAACGACAGCTCGCCGAGCCGGGTCGCCTGGCGCCGCGTCTCGATGGTCAGGGCGGTGCGCCCCGTCGCGGCGTCGATCGTCGTGAAGCGCCGGATCGCCTCCGGCCACAGCACCTCATGCGGCAGGGCCGGCGCCGTCTCCGGCGGCGCCATCTCGGGCAAGGCGATGGCCGCGGCCGGCAGGGCCGGCAGGTCGAGACGGGCGGTGCCGAGGTGCAGCATCAGGCCTTGCTGCGCCGGCTCCGGCCAGGCCATGGGCCAATAGGCGGTCGAGAGCGCGAGCCGGAGGCGAGACCCGGCGGCGAAACGATAGGCGACACCCTTCAGCGCCAGCCGCAGGCGAAAGCGGTCGCCGGGGCCAAGGCCCGCCGGCCGTTCCACCCGCCGCAGGGCGAAGGTGACGCGGGCCGAGGTGCCGTCCGGCGCCACTTCGCACAGGCGCAGCGCCAGGATGGACACCGGCCCGGGCAGGCTCAGCTCGGCCTCGAACACCGGCTTGCCGACGAGATCGAGGGGGACATCGAGGGGCGCGCTGTCGAAACAGACCGACAGTCCGTCGTCCAGGCGCTGATCGGTCTGGAATTCGGGGCCGGTGCCGCCGCCATCGAGCGGGCACCATTCGCCGCCGGCAAGCCCGCAGGTCATGGGCGTCGCGATCGCGAGCGTGGCGGCCCGGCCCGGCGCCTGTTCCGACAGGCGCCCATGGTCGAGGTGGAAGCGGTGGCTGTCGGCATCACCGGGGGGCCAGGCGGGCAGGCCGCGCCAGTGGCCGCCGATCGACGGCATCCGGGCATCGGGGTGTAAGGATTCGCCGTGCCAGAAGCGGATCATGGGCTCGTCCATCACGCCCGTGTCCTCGCCCTTCAGCCAGTGATTCCACCAGCGCAGCGCCTCCTGCAGGAAGCCGATGGCGGGACCGGGCGCGCCCCCTTGCGGATAGACATGGGTCCAGGGGCCGATCAGGCCCTTTCGCGGCGCGGACAGATGTTCCATCAGGCGCAGGATCGCGTCGCTGTAGCCATCGGTCCAGCCGCCGACGGCATAGACGGCGCAGGTGATGGCGCCGTAATCCTCGCAGACCGAGCCATGGCGCCAGAAATCATCCCGCGTCGGATGCGCCAGCCAGCTCGCCAGCGGCGGCTCGACCGCGTCCAGCCGCGCCTGCCACATCTCGCGCCAGCGCGCGCCGACATGCAGCGGGTCCGGCGGCCGGGCCAATTGCCCGAACAGGGCATTGCCCCAGGTGATGCCATCCGACAGGAGGCAGCCGCCCATGTAATGGACATCGTCGGCATAGCGATCGTCGGTCGAGCAGCAGGTGATGATCGCCTTCAGGGCCGGCGGGCGACGGGCGGCGATCTGCAGGGCGGCAAAGCCGCCCCAGGAAATGCCGATCATGCCGACCGCGCCATTGCACCAGTCCCGCGCCGCCAGCCAGGCGATGACCTCGACCGCGTCGTCCTGTTCGCGGCGCAGGTATTCGTCGCGCAGCACGCCATCCGAATTGCCGCTGCCCCGGATGTCGACGCGGACGGCGGCGATGCCGTTCCGGGCGAACCAGCCATGCATCATGGCATCGCCCACCGCCGTCAGGTCCGACTGGCGATAGGGGATCCATTCCAGCACCACGGGGACGGGACCCGCCGCCGCTTCCGGTAGCCACAGGCGGGCCGCCAGCACCGTGCCATCGGCAAGCGGAATGGTGATCTGGCGGTAAGGGGCGGGGGCGTCGATCTCGGAAACGGCCATCAGCCTTCTCGAAAAGAGGGGAGAGTGGAATTGACCTGTATAGTCCTACGCCATACGGTACACAGTATGCAATATGATGTCGTCACGGTGCAGACCATGCTTGCCCGCCTTCGCCACCAGACCCCGGCCATGCTGGACCTCCTCGGCCGTCTGGTGAATCAGGATTCCGGCTCCCATGACGCGGCGGGGGTCGACCGCGTGGGCGATATTCTCGCCAGCGAATGGTCCGGCCTCGGTTTCGAGGAAGAGCGACGGCCGGTTCCCGGGCGCGGCGCCCTTCGCCTGATGCGGCGGCGCTTCGGCGGCACGGGCCGGCTGCTGATCCTTGGTCACCTCGATACGGTCTGGCCCGCGGGCACGGCGGCCGAATGGCCGTTCTCGTCCGACGGGACCCATGCTTACGGTCCCGGTGTCGGCGACATGAAGGGCGGGCTGGTCATGGCGCTTTTCGCCGTGCGCGCCCTGATCGAGGATGGTTTCGACGGCCTCGGTGAAATCGCCTGCCTGTTCGTGCCGGACGAGGAACTGGGCTCAACCGGCTCCCGCGCCGAGATCGAGCGGGAGGCGGCGCTCTCGGACTGGACCCTGGTGCTGGAGCCGGCCCGACCGGGCGGCGGCGTCATCGTCGGCCGGGGCGCGGTCGGGGCGATGGTGATCGAGGCCCGGGGGCGCACCGCCCATGCCGCCGTCAACCCGGAGGAAGGACACAGCGCCCTGCGCGCGCTGGCCGGCCTCGTCGGCCCGCTGGAGGATCTGAGCGCGCCGGACCAGGGCCGGATCGTCACGGTCGGCATGCTGAACGCCGGCACCGCGCGCCAGGTCGTGCCCGACCATGCGGTGATGCATGTCGATCTGCGGGCCGCCGACCCCCTCGATGCCAGCCTGCTGCTGGCCGCCATCGGCGACATCGTCGGCCGGGCGGGCGCCGTTGATCTGGCGGTGACCCTGACCAAAGCCGGCGGCATGACCCGGCCGGTATTTCCCCGCGACCGGGGCGATACCCTGTACCGGCTCTATGCCGAGGAGGCCGCGCGCCTTGGCGTGGTGGCGCCCCCGCTTGTCACCCGGGGCGGCTCGGACGGGAGTTTCGGCGCGGCGCTGGGCTGCCCGACCCTCGATGGTGTTGGCCCGGTCTGTTTCGACACCTGCAGCCGGCGCGAGCGGATTCCGCTGGCCAGCCTCGCCGAACGCGGCGCCCTGTTCGCCGCGCTCGTGTCGCGCCTGCCGGACGAAGGGCCGCGCTGGCGGGCGTGACCTTCTAGAGGCTATCGCGCAGACGATACCAGGCCTCGACCCAGGGCACGGCGCTGCGCGCCGCGAACCAGAAGGGATGGCTGGGGAAGATCAGATCGTCGAAGGCGCTCGCCCCATCGGGATCACCCAGCACTTTCTTCGCGATCTTGTCGCCGAACCAGGTCGCGCGGGAGACGCCGGTGCCGCAATAGCCGAGGGCATAGTGAATGCCGTCGACGACCCCGAGATGGGGCATGTCGTCGAACGTATAACCGATCTGGCCTGACCAGCCGCCAGCGATTGGCGCACCCGCCAGTTCGGGAAAGACACGCGCCATCTCGGCGGCCAGATGGCGGTAACCCTGCGCATCGCCCCGCCTTGCCCCGCCCACGCGCCCGCCCCACAGGATGCGGGTGCCATCGGGCGAGGGCCGAAAGTAATGGAAGACCCGGGCGGTGCAGCCATAGACACGCCGCTTCGGCATCAGGCGATCGATCACCCCCGGCGCCAGCGGCTCGGACGCGATGATGGCGGAATGGACGGTGACCATGCGCCGGCGCAAATGGGGCACCAGATCGCCGGTGTAGCCATTGGTCGCGACGATCACGTTCCGGGTGGCGATCCGGCCCCGCGCGGTCGTGACGACGAAACCCGGACCATCCCGCGTGATCGCCGTCGCCGCCGCGAAACCATGGACCGAGGCCCCGGCCGCCCGCGCCAGATCGAGCAGACCGCCATGATATTTGCCGGGATGCAGGCTGGCATCGGCCGGCAGGACCGAGCCACCGTGATAATAGTCGCTGCCGATTTCCCGCCGCTGCTCCGCCTTCGGCACCATGTAGGACGTAACCCCCGCGACGCGGCGCAGATCCTCCATGTCGCGGGCCATGGCGTCGTAATGCTCGGGCCGGACGCAGCCCCGGAAGCGTCCGCAGATCGTGTAATCGCAGGCGATGCCCTCGCGGGTGATCAGATCGCCGATATGGCCCAGCATGGCCGTCCCCTCGCGAAGGAGGGCGGTCGCCTTGGCCTCGCCGCGCTGGGCGATCAGCGCCGCGACCTTGAACTTCTGATTGCCGCTGCCGACCTGGCCGCCGTTCCGGCTGCTCGCGCCCTGTCCGGGGGCACCGCTGTCCAGCAGCACGACATTCCGGCCGGCCCGCGCGAGGACCAGCGCCGCCGAAGTTCCGGTGAAGCCCGCGCCGACGATGACCACATCCGCCCGGTCCGGCAGCGGGGCGTGGTCGAACCGTTGGCGCGGCGCCGCCTGCCACCAGTAGGGCGTGGACCAGGGATCCGTCCCCCCGGGTGAAACCGCCTGCTCCGTCATGGTCCCCTGCTCCTGCCCGCTGTTCCGCCCGCCGCTTCGGTCGTCGCTTTGATTGGAAAAATAATTACCTGTATTTACTTTTTTTGCATGGGATGCAATATCGAATCCATCGGCGCGGCCACGAAGATTCTCCTTCCCCGCTTCCGCCACGCCAGAGGGATGATGCCATGACCTGGACCTCGCTTACCGAAAATGCCCTGCTGGTGCCGCTCGGACTGGACTGCGCCGGCGCCATCGATTTCCTGCGCTCGAAGGGCGTCGGCTTCGTGCTCGCGCAGTTCGTCGATATCCATGGCGTGCCCAAGGCGAAAGCCGTTCCCGTCTCTCATCTCGGCGACGTTCTCGGTGACGGCGCGGGCTTCGCGGGTGCCGGTGTCTGGGGCCTCGGCATGAAGCCGCATCACGCGGAATTCATGCTGGTCGGCGACCTTTCCACCCTCACCCTGCTGCCCTGGATGCCCGGCTATGCCCGGGTGATGGGCACGGGCACGGTCAAGGGCGCGGCCCATGGCTTCGATACCCGCAACATCCTGGCCGCCCAGGTCGCCCGTCTGGCCGAACGCGGCTGGACCCTGAACACCGGGCTGGAGCCGGAATTCATCCTCTATTGCAAAGGCGAGGACGGTAGCCTCACCCCGATCGACGGCACCGACACGCTGGCCAAGCCCGCCTATGACTACAAGGGTATCGCCCGGGGCCGCACCTTTCTGGAGCGCCTTGTGGTCTCGCTGCAGGCGGTCGGCATCGACGTCTATCAGATCGATCACGAGGACGCGAACGGCCAGTACGAGATCAATTTCCACTATGCCGACGCGATGACGACGGCAGACCAGATCACCCTGTTCAAGATGGCGGCGACCGAGATCGCCCATGAGCTCGGCGCCATCTGCAGCTTCATGCCCAAGCCGAAATCGGAATCGACCGGCAGCGGGATGCATGTCCATTGTTCGCTGGCCGATGCCTCGGGACGCAACCTGTTCCACGACCGCGCCGATCCGGGCGGGCTGGAGCTGTCGGAACTGGCCTATCATTTCCTGGCCGGGATCATGCATCACGCGCCGGCCCTGACCGCGCTGATGGCGCCCACGGTCAATTCCTACAAGCGGCTGGTGGTCGGGCGGAACCTGTCGGGCACCACCTGGGCGCCGGTCTTCATCGCTTACGGCGACAACAACCGCACCGCCATGGTGCGCGTGCCTTACGGCCGGCTGGAAATCCGCACCGGCGACGGCGCGATGAATCCCTATCTCGCCACGGCCGCGCTGATCGCCGCCGGTCTCGACGGCATCGACCGCAAGCTCGATCCCGGCCCGGGCCATAATTGCAATTTCTATGAACTCTCGCTCGACGAGGTCGCGGCCCGGGGCGTGTCCATCCTGCCCCAGTCGCTGAAGGAGGCGGTCGACGCCCTCGAGGCCGACACGTTCTTCGCCGATGCCCTGGGCACCGGCTTCATCGCTGAATTCGTCTCGCTGAAGCGCATGGAATGGCTGGACTACCACCGACATGTCTCCGAATGGGAGACCAGCCGCTACCTGTCCTTCTATTGATCGTGGGTGTTACATGTGTGGTATCGCAGGTCTCTTTCTGAAAGATTCGTCGCTGGAGCCGAGGCTCGGTGAAATGCTGGGCGGTATGATGGCGACATTGTGCAGCCGGGGCCCGGATTCCGCCGGCTTCGCCATTTACGGCGAAGGCCGGCCGGACATGGTGAAACTCTCGCTGCACGGTGCGAGCGAAGGTCATGTGGCCGCCGTCGCCGGCCGCCTGGCCGAGGCGCTGGGCAAGGAACTGGATTTCGCCGTCCGCCATACCCAGGCGATCGTCTCGGTGGCCGAGACCGACCTCGGCCATGCCGAGGCCTGGCTGACCGCCCATGCGCCCGAGATCGCCGTGGTCGGCAAGGGGCGGCGCATGGAAATCTTCAAGGAAGTGGGCAATCCCGTCGCCGTCGGCAAGGCCTTCGGCATCGAGCGCATGGCGGGCAGCCATGGCGTCGCCCATACCCGGATGGCGACGGAATCCGCCGTCACCACCGATGGCGCGCATCCTTTCTCGACCGGGCGCGACCAGTGCCTTGTCCACAATGGCTCGCTGTCCAACCATAATTCGCTGCGCCGGGAATTGCGCCGCGAGGGCGTGACCATCACGACCGAGAATGACAGCGAGGTCGCCGCCGGTTACCTGACCTGGCGGATGCGCCAGGGCCAGAGCCTGGGCGGAGCCCTGCAATCCGGCCTGACCGATCTCGACGGCTTCTTCACCTTCGTCGTCGGCACCGAAAGCGGCTTCGGCGTGCTGCGCGATCCGATCGCCTGCAAGCCCGCCGTCATGGCCGAAACCGAATCCTATGTCGCCTTCGGCTCGGAATATCGCAGCCTCGTCGACCTGCCGGGCATCGATAACGCCCGGGTCTGGGAGCCGAAACCCGCCACCGTCTATTTCTGGGAGCGCGGCCAATGACCGGCGTGATCGACCTGAAGAGCGCGACCATCCGCGATCTGAACAGCCGCCTGCAGGATGCGGCTTCGGCGCCCGAGGGCAGCGTGTGGCATGTCGCCAATGTGCGCGGCCACCATTCGGTCGCCGTCGGCATCGACCGCCCCCTGACCGTCGAGGTCGAGGGTAACACCGGCTATTTCACCGCCGGCATGAATCACGGCGCCGAAATCACGGTGAAAGGCAACGCCGGACAGGGTGTGGCCGAGACCATGAGCGCGGGCAAGGTCCATGTCACCGGCGACGCCAGCATGGCGGCCGGGGCCTCGGGCCGGGGCGGCCTTCTGGTGATCGACGGCAATGCGGCGGCGCGCTGCGGCATTTCGATGAAGGGGATCGATATCGTCGTGAAGGGCGACGTCGGCCATCTGTCCGCCTTCATGGCGCAGACCGGGCGCCTCGTCGTCCTCGGCGATGCCGGCGAATCCCTGGGCGATTCGATCTATGAGGCGCGGCTTTATGTCCGGGGCGCGGTCACCAGCCTTGGCGCCGACTGTATCGAGAAGCCCTTGCGCGATGAACACAGGGCGGAACTGGCCGGGTTGCTGGCCGCCGCCGGCGTGACCGATGTCCCCGTCGACGCCTTCCGGCGTTACGGCTCGGCACGCGATCTCTATCACTTCAAGGTCGACAACGCGGGAGCCTATTGATGAGCGACACGATCCATCACGGCGGCCGGCAGCACACCACGCCCCGCAAGTCGGCGACATTCGACGATTACGCCATTTCCGAGATCCGCCGCGCGGCGGCGACCGGGATCTATGACATCAGGGGCGGCGGCACCAAGCGGCGCCTGCCCAATTTCGACGATCTGGTCTTTCTCGGCGCCTCGATGAGCCGTTATCCCCTCGAAGGCTACCGCGAGAAATGCAGCACCAAGGTGGTGCTGGGCACGCGCTTCGCCAGGAAGCCGATCGAGCTTGATATTCCGGTCACCATCGCCGGCATGAGCTTCGGCTCCCTGTCCAGTCAGGCCAAGGAAGCCCTGGGACGCGGCGCGACCCTGGCCGGCACCTCGACCACCACCGGCGACGGCGGCATGACCCCCGAGGAGCGGGGCCATTCGGACAAGCTGGTCTATCAATATCTGCCGTCGCGCTATGGCATGAATCTGCACGACCTGCGCCGGGCCGACGCGATCGAGATCGTGGTCGGTCAGGGGGCGAAGCCGGGCGGCGGCGGTATGCTGCTGGGCCAGAAAATCTCGCCCCGGGTGGCGAAGATGCGCGATCTGCCGGAAGGCATCGACCAGCGTTCGGCCTGCCGCCATCCCGACTGGACCGGCTGCGACGATCTCGAAATCAAGATCGAGGAACTCCGCGAGCTGACCAATTGGGAAAAGCCGATCTATCTGAAGATCGGCGCCTCCCGCCCCTATTACGATACGGCCCTGGCGGTGAAGTCCGGCGCCGACGTGATCGTGCTCGACGGGATGCAGGGCGGCACGGCGGCGACGCAGGAGGTCTTCATCGAGCATGTCGGCATTCCGACCCTGGCCGCGATCCGTCCCGCCGTTCAGGCCCTGCAGGACCTGGGGATGCACCGCAAGGTGCAGCTGATCGTCTCGGGCGGGATCCGCAATGGCGCCGATGTCGCCAAATGCATGGCGCTGGGGGCCGATGCCGTCTCGATCGGCACCGCCGCCCTGATCGCGCTGGGCGACAATGATCCGGCCCTCGAAGCCGAATATCAGGCCCTGGGCACCACGGCCGGCGCCTATGACGACTGGCACGAGGGTCTGGACCCCGCGGGTATCACCACGCAGGACCCGGTGCTGTCGGCCCGGCTCGACCCGGTCGCGGCCGGGCGGCGCCTCGCCAATTACCTGAAGGTGCTGACGCTGGAAGCCCAGACCCTGGCCCGGGCCTGCGGCAAGAGCTCGCTGCACAATCTGGAGCCCGAGGACCTGTCCGCCCTGACCATCGAGGCGGCGGCCATGGCCCAGGTGCCGCTGGCGGGGACGCGCTGGATCCCGGGCAGCCTGTAACCGGCGACGCGCGGGGGCCTACCCCGCGCTTTCGTCGTAGATGATGATCGAAAGGAAGATCGTCCGCTCGACATGGAGTTTTTCGGGGCCGTGCTCGACCTCGCCGGAGAAGGTGAAGGCATCGCCCGGCTCCAGCAGATAGGTGCGGTCGCCGAAGCGATAATCCATACGCCCCTCGAGCATGTAGATGAACTCCGTCCCCGGATGCTGGAAGCGGGGATAGATCTCGCTCTCGCGGTCCATCTCGATCAGGAAGGGTTCGAACTTCTTCTTGGGGCCGCGATCATAGGACAGAAGCCGGTAGGTATGGCCGTGGCGGGTGCCACTGCGCACCACTTCCATCTGGTCGCCGCCCTTGATCAACTGGGCGTGCCCCTCGCCCCTTTCGGTCTCGCGGAACAGGACGGACAGATCGACGCCCACGGCCCGCGTCAGGCGGCGCAGGGTGTCGAGGCTGGCCATGACATTGCCGGTCTCGATCCGGCTGAGCATCCCGCTGCTGATCCCCGCCCCTTCGGACAGTTCAGCGAGGGTAAGACCGCTCTTGACCCGGAGGCGGCGCAGGACGGCGCCGACCTGCCGCTCGAAGGGGATGGTCTCGGAATCGATCGGGGCCGGCTTCTCGCCGCGCGGGCCCGCATCGGGCTTTTCCGCCTGCATCAGCCGGACCCTGCGGGGGCCGGGTTCTTTCCCTGGGGTTTTCATGGCCCGAGACTACCATGAAGGGCAAGGCGCGGGCCAGCGGCGCGCATCCGGCCGTCAGGAGAAGCCCTGCCGGCCGGAAAGACTTCAGCGCCACTGTTTCTCCTCGAGGGTCCACTGCCGGCCGGGCAGCGGGCCATCCTTGAGGAAGGCATCGACGACATTGCGCAGCACCTTCGATGTCGTCCCGGCGAAACCCTTGGCGGGCAGGGCCTGACCGAAGGCGATGGAGCCGGTGCTGAACACCGCGCCGTGATTCCAGCTGGTGTAATAGATCATGTCGGCCCGGATCCGGTAATCGAGGGTCCCGACCATGCCGGCATAGGCATAGAGGATTTCCTCGGTCGCCAGCACATAATTGTCGGTATGCCCGCCGGAGGAGGCGATGATCTTCGTATGCGGCGGCGTGCCAAGGGACAGATCATAGCGATCGATCTCGATACCCGCCGCGCCGCCATAGGCGAGGCCCTCGTCACCGATCAGCTCGCCCTCGACCCCTTCGGTGATCCAGGACACGGTCCGGTGCCAGGAATCCGGCATCCGGCGGAACGGGGCCGAGGTTTCGAAGCCTTCCGAAATCATGCCGACGCCGACCAGCTTCTGGGGCGCGCGGCCGCGGTTGCGCCACAGGCCGCTCTTGCTGCCGTTGGTCTGCAGGTAATGCTCGCCGGGTTTGGCGGCCCAGGCGCGCATCCCGCTGTCGAGCTTGCGCACCTCCATGCAGGCCGGCTCTTCCGGGTCGAAATTGACGCACCAGTAGTAACCATTGCCGCCCATGTAGACGAGGCGGCCGCCCTGCGCGACGTAGTCTTCCTGGGCGTCGAGCATCCGCTCCGAGACATATTCGGGGTGGGTGCCGG
>JAOZVS010000044.1 GCA_025869435.1 Zavarzinia sp. | reverse complement strand
GGTGAAGCCTTCGCGGGCGAAGCGCCGCGCGATGGCGCCGCCCAGCGCGTCGCCCGCGCCGATGACGAGGGCTACCGGTTTCGGCATGACTTCTCCTCCCGGTGACGCTATAGGTTGACCCTGTTCTGCATGTTCTGCGTCATCCAGAATCAGCATGATGTTCATCATGCAGAACGTCAAGGGGCGGAGACGGCGAGGATGGGTCATTCCCGGGCACAGAAACAGGCCAACCACGACCGCATCCTGGCGGCGGCGGTCGATCTGCTGCGTTGCCGGGGGCTGGAGCATACCGGCATCGCCGAGGTGATGCGGGCGGCCGGCCTGACCCATGGCGGCTTCTACAGCCATTTCGAGCGGCGCGAAGCCATGCTCGAACAGGCGCTGGCGGACGCCTTCGCCGCCGATGAGGCCCGCCTGATGAAGGCGGTGCGGAAAAGCGGCAAGCAGCAGCGGGCCGCCATGGTCGAGGCCTATCTCTCGCCCCTGCACCGCGACAACCCGGCCCATGGCTGCACCGCCGCCGCCCTCGCCGGCGATATCGCCCGGGCCGATGGCGGCGTGCGGCGAATCTTCACCGAACAGCTGGAGCGTTACCGCGACCAGATCGCCGGTCTGATCCCGACCGAGCCGGAGACGGCGAAATCCCACGCCCTGTTCGGCATCGCCGCCATGATCGGTGCCCTGCTGCTGTCGCGCGCGGTCGACGACGAGGCCCTGTCCGACGACATCCTGGAGTCCGCGCGGCATCACCTGACCGAGCGGATGTGAATAAAGAGAGCGCCAGAGAGCGAGAGGAGAATCCCATGTCCACCCCCTTCGATTTCACCGGCCAGCACGTCTTCGTGTCCGGCGGCACCAGCGGCATCAACCTCGGCGTCGCCGAAGCCTTCGCCGCGGCCGGCGCCAAGGTCAGCGTGCTGTCGCGCAAGCAGGACAAGGTCGATGCCGCCGTGGCGAAGCTGAAGACCCTCGGCCCCGATGCCCAGGGTTTCGCCGGCGACGTGCGCGACGCCGCCCGCATCGAAGCCGTCTTCGCCGAGGCGGTGGCCAGTTTCGGCGAGATCGACGTGCTGATTTCCGGCGCCGCCGGCAATTTCCCGGCCCCGGCCCTCGGCATTTCGCCGAACGGCTTCAAGTCGGTGGTCGATATCGACCTTCTCGGCACCTTTCATGTCGTGAAGGGCGCCTTCCCGCACATGAAGAAGCCGGGCGGCTCCATCGTCAATATTTCGGCGCCCCAGGCCTATATCCCGATGGACTTCCAGATGCATGTCTGCGCGGCCAAGGCCGGCGTCGACATGATCACCAAGGTCGGCGCCCTCGAGTGGGGCAGCTTTGGCCTTCGCCTCAATTCCGTGGTGCCCGGCCCGATCGAGGATACGGAAGGCATGGCCCGCCTGGCGCCCACGCCCGAGGCGGCGGAAGCGGCGCGCCAGTCGGTGCCCCTTGGCCGCTACGGCACCAAGGCGGATATCGCCAATACCTGCATGTTCCTGGCCAGCCCCTATGCCACCTATATCTCGGGGGCGATCATCCCCGTCGACGGCGGCTGGAGCCTCGGCGGTGTCGCCGCCATGTCGGCGACGATGAAGCGCGCCTTCATGGGCGGCTGAGGGGACAACGGAACGAGACGGCGCTTTCGCAAGAAGGCCGGGGTGTTGAAGCGCTTGCCCGGCGAAGGCCGGGTGTTGAAGCGGTTGCCCGGCGAAGGCCGGGTGTTGAAGCGGTTGCCCGGCGAAGGCCGGGGTGTTGAAGCGGTTGCCCGGCGAAGGCCGGGCGTGGTAGCCGTTGGGCATGTGTGATGCTCCGCTTCCCGTCATCGGCATTCCGGCCTGCACGCGGGCCATCGAAGGCCACCCGTTCAATATCGTCGGCGAGAAATATATCGCTGCCGCGGCCGAGGCGGCGCGCTGCCTGCCGTTGCTGATCCCCAGCCTCAGCCCGCCGCTGCCGGTCGAGGCCGTGCTGGACCGGCTCGACGGCCTGCTGTTCACCGGCAGTCCGTCCAATGTCCACCCCGCCCGCTACCAGGGCGAGGCCAGCCGCCCCGGCACGTTGCACGACGAACAGCGCGACGCGACCACCCTGCCGCTGATTTCGGCCGCGATCGCGCGGGGCCTGCCGGTCTTCGCCATCTGCCGGGGCCACCAGGAACTGAATGTCGCCCTGGGGGGCAGCCTGTTTCAGCATGTCCAGGAAGTGCCCGGCCGCCTCGACCACCGCGCGCCCGAGGATCAGCCGATCGAGGTGAAATACGGCCCGGCCCATCCGGTCGCCGTCACCCCGGGCGGGTTGTTCGAGCGACTGACCGGCGAGAGCGGCTT
This sequence comes from Zavarzinia sp., assembly GCA_025869435.1. Taxonomy (GTDB): domain Bacteria; phylum Pseudomonadota; class Alphaproteobacteria; order Zavarziniales; family Zavarziniaceae; genus Zavarzinia. The sequence goes on along the minus strand of JAOZVS010000044.1, from coordinate 12,347 downwards.
TATCGTCAATTCCCTGCACGGCCAGGCCATCGATCGCCTGGCGCCGACGCTGCGCGTCGAGGCGACGGCGCCCGATGGCACGATCGAGGCCGTGACCGCGCCCGACGCGCCCGGCCTTGTCATATCGGTGCAGTGGCATCCAGAATGGAAGGCCCTGGACAATCCGGTGTCCATGCGCCTGTTCGAGGCCTTCGGGGCCGCCGCCCGCCAACATGCGGCGAAACGCAAAGGGATTGGGGCCCATGACGCAGCTTGATACCTGGCTTCACGAAAGACATATCACCGAGGTCGAATGCCTGGTGCCCGACATCTCGGGCGTCGCGCGCGGCAAGATCCTGCCGACCTCGAAATTCCTGAAGAGCCAGACCGATTCCTCGCTGCGCCTGCCCGAGTCGATCTTCTCGCAGACGGTGACCGGCGAATTCATCGATTCCGAGGTGACCGACCCGACCGAGCCGGATGTCATCCTGCGTCCGGACCCGGACACATTGTCGCTGGTGCCCTGGTACGAGGATCCGACCGCCCAGGTGATCAACGACTGCGTCTATCGCGACGGAAGGCCCGTGCCCATGGCGCCGCGCCAGGTGCTGCGCCGGGTGATCGACCTTTACGCCGCCAAGGGCTGGAAGGCGATCGTCGCGCCCGAGCTGGAATTCTATCTCTGCGCCAAGAATGTCGATCCCGACTATCCGCTGCAGCCGCCCGTCGGCCGCTCCGGCCGGGCCGAGACCGGCAGCCAGTCCTATGGCATCGACGCGGTCAATGAATTCGATCCGATCTTCGAGGATGTCTATCAATACTGCGAGGCGCAGGAACTCGACGTCGACACGCTGATCCACGAAGCTGGCCGCGCCCAGTGCGAGATCAACTTCAATCACGCCGACCCGATGTCGATGGCCGACCAGGCCTTCATGTTCAAGCGCACCGTGCGCCAGGCGGCGATGCGCCACGGCGTCTATGCGACCTTCATGGCCAAGCCCTATTCCGAGGAACCGGGCAGCGCCATGCATATCCACCAGTCGGTGGTCGACATCAAGACCGGGCGCAACCTGTTCTCGGACGCGGAAAGCAACGACACGCCGCTGTTCCGGTCCCATATCGCCGGGCTGCAGAAATTCCTGCCGGCGGCCATGCCGCTGATCGCGCCCAATGTGAATTCCTATCGCCGGCTGACCCGCTTCATGTCCGCGCCGATCAACCTGCATTGGGCGCGGGAAAACCGCACCGCCGGCCTCCGCGTGCCGGAATCGGGGCCGGAAGCCCGCCGGGTCGAGAACCGGGTGCCGGGCGCTGACGCCAATCCCTATCTTGTCATCGCAGCGTCACTGGCCTGCGGCTACCTCGGCATGATAAATGGTCTGGAGCCGACCGATCCGATCAGCGGCAGTGCGTACTCCCGTAAATTTGCCTTGCCACGCTATCTTCCCGATGCTCTGAACAAGCTGAAGGGCGCGAGCGAACTGGGCGAGGTTCTGGGCGAGGACTTCGTCACCCTGCTCATGGAAGTGAAGCAGGCGGAACATGACGCCTACCAACAGGTGATCTCGGCATGGGAACGCGAACATCTACTGCTGAACGTCTGAGCCCGATGGCCGCGCCACGCATCGACATGTCCCTGCGCGAGCGGCTGATCGTCGCGCTCGACGTGCCGAATGTCGTGCAGGCGCGCAACATGGTCGCGGCGCTGGGCGATACCGTCAGCTTCTACAAGCTCGGCCTGCAGCAGGTCTTCGGCGGCGGCCTCGGCCTTGCCGACGAATTGTTCCGCCTCGGCAAGAAGGTGTTCCTCGACGCCAAGCTGACCGATATCGCGGCGACCGTCGGCAACGCGACGACCAATATCGCCCGCACCGGCACGGAATTCCTGACCGTGACCGGCGACGCCCCCATCGTCCGCGCGGCGGTCGAGGCGCGGGCGAAGGCCGGCGCGCGCAAGCCGCTGATCCTCGCCGTCACCGTGCTGACTTCGCTCGACCAGAAGGATCTCGAGGACATGGGCTTTTCCCTGCCGCTCGACGAACTGGTGGTGCATCGGGCGCTGAAGGCCAAGGAAGCGGGCGCGGACGGCGTCATCGCCTCGGGTTTCGAGGCGGCGAAACTGCGCGCCCTGCTGGGACCCGACATGCGCATCGTCACCCCCGGCATCCGTTCGGCCGACAGCCCGAAGGACGACCAGAAACGGGTGATGACCGCGGGTGAGGCGATCGCCGCCGGGGCCGACCATGTGGTCGTCGGCCGCGACATCCTGCGCAGCAGCGATCCCGCCGCCAAGGCCCGCGCCATTCTCGACGACATCGCCTCGGCTCTCTAGGGCGGGGCGAGGGGTGACATTTCGCGCCGCCATCCCCATATGGCGGTGATGAATTGTCGCTTTCACCGGAGCCTGCCATGAACGACGCCCTGAAAGGTCTGCTGCGGGCCGTCGCCGCGGCGGCCGTGCTGTTCCTCATCCTCACGCTGGCCGCCGGGATCCTCAGCGCGCTCGCCGTGATCATTCCCGTCCTGCTGCTGCTCGGCTTCATTTTCGGCCGGCCGGCCCTGCGCCGTCGCCGCCAGCACATCGTCATCATCGATCACGATCCCGATCCGCGCTTTCGGTCCTGATCCTGGCCGGGGATTACCGCGCACCCCCGCCGCTTTGTCGCTTTGCCCCTTCCCTCGACACGGGGGCCATGCATATTAACAGCTGCATGAGGGTCCCAGGGGAGGGACCCTGCGCGTATCGGGGGAGCATGTGAAAGCGCCGGGTAATTTCGCATTGGTCTGGCTTGTCGCCCGCCACGCGCCGGCCGCGACGGCGGCTGTTGTCTTCGCCAGCCTGTTCATCAATGTCCTGACCCTGATCAGTCCGATGTACATGCTGCAGGTCTATGACCGGGTCCTGCCCAGCCGCAGCGAAGGCACGCTGCTGATGCTGACCATCGCCGTCTGCGGTCTGCTCGGCATCATGAGCCTGCTCGATCGGGCGCGCTCGCGCATCCTGAACGCCATCGCCCTTCGGGTCACGGTGGACATGTCGCGCAAGGGTTTCGACGCCGCCTTTCGCCGCAACCTGCGCAAGGCGACCAACAATGCCTCGGCCCGTCTGTCCGGCGATGTCGAACAGGTGCGGCAGTTCCTGGCCGGTCCCGGTGTTCCCGCCTTCATCGACCTGCCGTGGTCGCCGATCTTCGTGTTCGCCGCCTATATGATGGCGCCGCTCATCGGCCATCTGACCCTGGGCGCCTGCATCATCCTGCTGATCCTGACCGCGCTGTCCGAACTCGCTTCCCGCAAGCCCTCGCAGGCCGGCGCCCAGTTCGGCGCCAAGGCGGCGAGTTTCGCCGAGACCAGCCTGTCCAACGCCCAGACCATTTCGGCCATGGGCATGTTGCCGGCGATCCGCGCCCGCTGGTGGGATGCCTTCGAGGCCGGGCTTGCCTATCAGATGCAGGCCGCCGGGCGGGCCGCGACCCTCAGCGCGCTGTCGCGCTACATCCGCATCACGGTGCAGAGCCTGGTGCTCGGCGCCGGTGCCTATCTCGCCATCGAACAGTTGATCACCCCGGGCGCCATGATCGCCGGCTCGATCATTCTGGGGCGCGGCCTTGCCCCGATCGAACAGGTGGTCGGCGCCTGGCGCGGCTTCGTCACCGCGCGCGGCGCCTATGGCCGCGTCGCCGCCCTGATCGCCGAGAATCCGCCGCCCAAGACCGATGGCGTCGCCATGCCCGCCCCGACCGGCGCCGTGTCGCTGAACGGCGTGATGGCGGCCGCGCCGGACGATGGCCGGATCATCGTGAAGATCGGCGATTTCGCCATCCCGGCCGGCGTCTCCATCGGCGTGGTCGGCCCGAGCGGGGCCGGTAAATCCACCCTAGCCCGCCTGCTGGTCGGTGCCGTGCCCGCGGATCGCGGCGTGGTGCGGATCGACGGCGCCGCCATGGCCGACTGGCCATCGGACGTACTGGGCGCGCGCATCGGCTATCTGCCGCAGGAAGTCGAATTGTTCGACGGCACGGTGGCCGAGAATATCGCCCGTTTCGGCACGCTCGATTCCGAGAAGATCGTGAAGGCGGCCCAGCTGGCCGGGGTGCATGACCTCATCCTCAAGCTGCCCCATGGCTACGAGACCCTGATCGGCAATGCCGGCCGCGCCCTGTCGGGCGGGCAGCGCCAGCGCATCGCCCTCGCCCGGGCGCTGTACGACGACCCCGTGCTGATCGTCCTCGACGAGCCGAACGCCAATCTCGACACCGAGGGCGAGAATGCCCTGATCCAGGCGCTGCGCCAGCTTCGTCGGCGCAAGGCGACCATCGTCCTGATCAGCCACCGCGTGTCCATGGTCGCGCTGATGGAACAGGTCGTCGTCATGCGGGCCGGCGGCATCGAGGCCCAGGGTCCGGCCGAAGAGATCATCGCCAAGCTGCAGGGCCGCCCGGCCCCGGCCGCCGCGCCAGCACCGGCACCGGCGCCTCGCCCGGCCACCGCGGCGGCGGGAGAATAGGCATGACCATGACCTCATCCCCCGCGCCGCTTGCCGCGAAGCCGCCGACCCTCCATGGCGGCCTGCGTGGCCCCGTGCTGTCGATCTATCTGATCGTCGGCCTCGGGCTTGGCGGCTTCCTGACCTGGACCGCCTCGGCCCCGCTGTCGGGCGGCGCCAGCATGCCCGGCCGTGTCGCCGTCGAATCCAACCGCCAGACCGTGCAGCATCTGGAAGGCGGCATCATCAGCGAAATCCTGGTGAAGGATGGCGACCGGGTCGCCGTCGATCAGATCCTCGTTCGCCTCAGCGACGTGCGGGTGCGCGCCAATCTGCAGGTCCTCACCGACCGGCTTCATGCCTCCCTCGCCCAGCGCGCGCGCCTCGTCGCCGAGCGCGACAACGCGGCCGAGGTCAGCTTCCCCGATCGCCTGCTGGCCGCCGCGCAATCGCCGCTGGTCGCCGAACAGATCCGCGCCCAGCAGATCGCCTTCACCAGCCGGCGCGACACCAAGCGGGGCCAGGTCGTGATCCTGCGCCAGCGCATCGAGCAATTGAGCCGCCAGAAGGAAGGCCTGCAGGCCCAGCTCGAGGCGAACAAGCTGCAGATCGGCACCATCAACCAGGAATTGACGGGCCTGCGCCGGCTCTTCGCCGAGGGCCTGGCGCCCAAGACCCGCATCCTCGCGCTCGAGCGATCGGCGGCGGATCTGAACGGGCGCCTTGGCCAGCTGATCTCCGATATCGCCCGCAGCGACGTCGCCGTCGGCGAGGCCCAGCTGCAGATCGATCAGGTCGACAACACCTTCCGCAGCGATGTCGTGCAGGATCTCGAAAAGGTCGAGCGCGAGATCGCCGAACTGGAAGAACAGCGCACCGCCGCCCTCGACCAGATGGCGCGCACCGAGATCCGGGCGCCGGTGGCCGGCATCGTGGTCGGCCTCGCCGTCCATACGGTGAATGGCGTGATCGCGCCCGGGGGCCATATTCTCGACATCGTGCCGCAGGACCAGACACTGGTCGTCGAAGCCTTCGTCAAGCCGGAGGATATCGACAAGGTGCAGCCGGGCGAGACCGCCGAAGTCCGTTTTTCCGCTTTCAGCACCCGGACGACGCCGTCGGTCGAGGGCACGGTGGATGTCGTTTCCGCCGATGTGCTGAGCGATCCCCAGGGCAAGCAGTCCTATTATCTCGCCCGTATCGTCGTCGCCGAGGACCAGATCGCCCGCCTCGGCGCGGCCCGGCTGGTGCCGGGAATGCCGGCGGAAGTCATCGTCAATACCGGGAATCGCACCGCGCTGGAATATCTGCTCAAGCCGGTGGTGGATATGTTCGCCCGGTCCTTCAAGGAAGACTGAGGCCATGTTGCGTCTCGCCCGGCCGATGCTGGCCGGCCTGCTGTTGGCCGCCGCCGCCACGCCGGCCGGCGCCGAAACCCTGACCGAGGCCCTCGTGTCGGCCTATGGCACCAACCCGCAGCTGGCTTCCGCCCGCAGCGCCCTTCGCGTGACCGACGAGGATCTGGCCCTCGCGCTGTCCGGCCTGCGGCCGCAGATCGAGGCGTCGGGCGGTATCGGGCGCGACAGCACCGAATATTCCCGCCAGGACAATCGCTGGGGCAATCAGACCACGGGTCAGCTGCAACTGATCCAGCCGGTCCTGCCCCTCGCGGCCCTGACCGCGCTCGGCAGTGCCGATGCCCGGGTGGAACAGGGCCAGGCCCAGCTGGCGGCGACCGAACAGCAGGTCCTGCTGACCACGGTGCAGGCCTATGTCGACGTGCTGCGCGACCAGCAGATCCTGGCGGTGACCCAGGAGATCGTCGACAGCCTCGCCCGGGAACTCGCCAGCAACCAGCGCCGCCTCGACGAAGGCGACCTGACGCGCACCGACATCGCCCTGACCCGCGCCCGGCTGACCCAGGTCCAGGCCGATCAGGTCGCGGCCGAGGCGGCCTTGCGCCGGGCCCTCGCCGCCTATCAGGAGGTCGTGGGGCATCCGGCGATGGATCTGTCGCCGCCCGACCTGCCGCCGGGCCTGCCCGACACGCTGGAGGCGGCGACCGACACCGCCATGGCCGGCAATCCCTCCCTGACGGGCGCGCGGAAGGCCGAGGATGTGGCGCGGGCCGAGATCGCCCAGGCCGACGCCGGCCTCTATCCGTCGCTCAATGTCGTCGGTTCCTCGTCGTACAGCGAGAACAGCGCCCTGGTCAGCGACATCGAGGAAGAATATTCGCTGCAGCTTCAGTTGCGCGTGCCGCTCTATGAAGGGGGCGCGACCCAGGCCCGCATCCGCAAGGCCAAGGAGCAATGGAGCCAGCGTCGCTCGGATGTCCTCTCGACGGAGCGGGCGGTCGTGCGTCAGGTCAGCGATACATTCGTCGGCCTGCGCAGCGCGCGGGCCGTGATCGGCTATGCCCTCGAAGGGGTCGATGCGGCCGCCCTCGCCCTCGACGGCGTGCGCAAGGAAGCGCTGCAGGGGTTCCGCACCACGACCGACGTGCTGCAGAGCGAGCAGAACCTGCTCGACGCCCGGCGCCGGCTGATTTCGGCGCAGCGCGACGAGCTCATGGCCGGCTGGCAGCTGCTCGCCGCCATGGGCGCCTTCGCCGCCGACAAACTGGCCCTGCCGACCACCCCCTATGATCCCCGCCGCCATGCGGACGAGGTGCGGGATGCCTGGTTCAGCACCGCCCCGGTTCCCGGCGATCCGGTGCCGGCGCCAACCCCGACCCTGACCCGCCAGCCCGACTCGGCGACACCCGCGCCGGTGACCCCGCCGCCGCCGCCGCCGCCGGAGCGCATCGATGTCTGGACCGGGGTTCTCGGCATCCACGCCGCCGATATCGAGCCGCCGACGATGGTCGACAATCGGCGCTGATCCCCCCCCATCGCCCCCCTGTCCATCCTTCCGGCGATCGGCGAAGCTGGCGCCGGCCGTCAGGCCGCAACGACAAGAATCACGAAGAGGAAACCTCATGACCGCCGTCGTCCTCGTTGTTTACGGTGCGCCCAAGGACCCCGCGCATTTCGACGATTATTATGCCCGCGTCCATGTTCCACTGGCCGCGAAGATCCCCGCCCTCGCCGGTCTGACCCTCAGCAAGGCGCCGGTCGCGGCCCTCGCCGGGGCGCCCGCGCATCTGGTCGCCCGTCTCGAATTCGCCGACATGGCGACGCTGCAGGCTTCCATGGGCTCGCCGCAGGGGCAGGCCGCCGCCGCCGATCTCGGCAATTTCGCCAGTGGCGGCGCGCAGATCCTGGCTTTCGAGGAAGATCGCAAGGCCTGACGTCTCGCAGGCGGGCGCGCCCCCCGTTTGGACGGTTTTCCGGCCCGCCCGCCTGTGTATAGTGCCGCCACAATCACGCGGAGGAGATGGTGGTGAGCGAAGTTTTCGTTGTATCGGGCGTGCGCACGGCGATCGGCACCTTCGGCGGCAGCCTGAAGGACAAGACCCCGGCCGAACTCGGCACCGCGGTCGCGGTCGAGGCGTTGAAGCGTGGCGGCGTCGCGCCGGCCGATATCGGCCATGTCGTCTTCGGCCAGGTGATCCAGACCGAACCGGCCGACATGTATCTGTCCCGCGTCGTCGGCATCAAGGCCGGGATGCCGGTGGAAACCCCGGCCTTCACCCTGAACCGGCTGTGCGGCTCGGGCGTGCAGGCGATCATTTCGGCGGCCCAGGGCATCGCCCTTGGCGATTATGACCTTGCCGTCGCGGGCGGCGCCGAAGTCATGACCCGCGCGCCGCATCAGGTCGCCGGTGCCCGTTTCGGCACCAAGATGGGCGACATGGCCATGCGCGACATGCTGAACGGCGCGCTGACCGACCCGTTCAACGCGATCCTGATGGGCATCACCGCCGAGAATGTCGCCGAACGGCACGGCATCGACCGCGCGGCCCAGGATGAACTCGCCCTCGAATCCCACCGCCGCGCCGCCCATGCGGTGAAGGCCGGCTATTTCAGGGACCAGATCCTGCCGATCGAGGTGAAGGTGAAGGGCAAGCCCGTCGCCTTCGATACCGACGAGCATTTCCGTCCCGACGCCCAGGCCGAGGATTTCACCAGCCTTCGTCCCGTCTTCCGCAAGGATGGCACGGTGACGGCGGGCAATGCCTCGGGCATCAATGACGGTGCCTCCGCCGTCGTCCTCGCCTCCGCGGCCGCCGTGCAGGCCAAGGGCCTGAAGCCCCTCGCCCGTCTCGTCGCCTATGCCCATGCGGGTGTCGAGCCGACCCTGATGGGCATCGGCCCGGTGCCGGCGACCAGGCTCGCCCTCGCCAAGGCCGGACTTACGGTCGCCGATCTCGATGTCATCGAATCGAACGAGGCTTTCGCCGCCCAGGCCTGCGCCGTCACCAAGGAACTGGGCCTCGACCCCGCCAAGGTGAATCCGAACGGCTCGGGCATCGCCCTCGGCCACCCGGTGGGCGCCACCGGCGCCATCAACACGGTGAAGGTGATCTACGAACTGCATCGCACGGGTGGGCGCTACGGCCTCGTCACCATGTGCATCGGCGGCGGCCAGGGCATCGCCGCGATCTTCGAGCGCGTGTAATCGGGCGCGGCACGCCGGGTAACCCCTGGCGTGTCCGCTGACCCCATTCGCCGATCGTCGTCCCGGCGAAGGCCGGGACCTCGACACGAGAAGGCGCCTCTGTTGTCGCGAGATGCCGGCCTACGCCGGCATGACGAAACAAGGGCGGCGCCTCCCGTGAAGCTCAGACCCCGAACGGCTGCACCGTGTGGCCGTGGTTCAGCGGGCCGTGGCCGTGGCCGAAGCCCGGCGCGGTCGCCAGCGCCCGGCGGACATAGGCCCTGGCCCGTCTGACCGCCGCGACGAGGTCGAGACCCTGGGCGAGGCCGGTCGCGATCGCGGAAGCCAGGGTGCAGCCGGTGCCATGGGTGCTGGTGGTCACGATGCGCGGATCGTCGAAATAGACGAGGCCTTCGGGCGACGCGAGGACATCGCGCAGCAATTCGCCATCGAGATGGCCGCCCTTCAGGAGAACGGCGCCGCAGCCGAGATCGAGGAGATCGAAGGCCGCCCGGTCCATGTCGGCAAGGCCGGTCACGGCCCGGCCCAGCAGGGTGGAGGCTTCGGGCAGATTGGGCGTGATCACGCTCGCCCGCGGGATCAGGCGGGTGCGGATAGCCTCCACCGTCGCATCGGTGGTCAGGCTGGCGCCGCCCTTGGCGACCATGACCGGATCGACCACCAGTTGACTTGGCGCGCTCGGCCGGGCGAGGCCGGCCAGCACCGCCTCCACCACTTCGACCGAATGGAGCATACCGGTTTTCACCGCGTCGGCGCCGATATCGTCGAGGCAGACCGCCATCTGGCGCGCCACCGCTTCCGCCGGAATATCGACGATGCCATGGACGCCCAGCGTGTCCTGGATGGTGAGGGCGGTAACCGCCGTCATCGCATAGCCGCCGAGGGCGGTAACCGTCTTGATATCGGCCTGGATTCCGGCGCCGCCGCCGCTGTCGGAGCCCGCGACGATCAGCACCCGTCCCTTGTTCGCTTCCGTCATGCCGCGACCCGCTCCAGCGCCTGAACCACTTCCGCCACCGCGTTCTCGACCAGCGACTGGTCCTCGCCCTCGGCCATCACGCGGATCACCGGCTCGGTTCCGGACTTGCGGATCAGCAGGCGGCCACTGCGCTCCAGCCTCGATTCGACGGCGGCGATGATCGCCTTCACCCCCTCGTCCTCCAGCGGGTGGCGCTGGCCGGCCAGGAAGCGGACATTGCGCAGGACCTGCGGCAGGGGCTGGAAGCGCCGGCAGACTTCCGAGGCCGGACGCCCCGCCTCGACCACCATCGCCAGCACCTGAAGGGCGGCGATCAGCCCGTCGCCCGTGGTCGCGAAATCCGACAGGATGATGTGACCGGACTGTTCCCCGCCGACATTGTAACCTTGCTCGCGCATCCGCTCGACGACATAGCGGTCGCCGACCGCCGTGCGCGCCATCGTCAGGCCGAGACGGGCGAGGTGGCGTTCCAGCCCGAGATTGGACATCACGGTGGCGACGATGCCGCCGCCGCGCAGGCGCTCCGTGCGCTGGAAATGTTCGGCGACCACGGCCATCAGCTGGTCGCCGTCGACCACCTGGCCGGCCTCGTCCACGAGGATCAGGCGGTCGGCATCGCCGTCGAGCGCGATGCCGATATGGGCATCGTGCTGCAGCACCGCCTGGCGCAGGGCCTTGGCATGGGTCGAGCCGCAGTCGCGGTTGATGTTGAAGCCATCGGGCGCGGTGCCGATGGCGACGACCTCGGCCCCCAGCTCCCACAAGACCGTGGGCGCGACCTTGTAGGCGGCGCCATGGGCGCAATCGACGACGATCTTCAGGCCATCCAGCTTCATGCCGCGCGGGAAGGTCGCCTTGGCGAATTCGATGTAACGCCCGGCGGCATCGTCGAGCCGCTGCGCCCGGCCGAGCGCCTTCGGCTCGGCCCGCTTGACGTCGCCGGCCTCGATCATGCGCTCGATCGCGATCTCGACCTCGTCCGAGAGCTTGTAGCCGTCGGGGCCGAACAGCTTGATGCCATTGTCCTGGAATTCATTGTGCGAGGCCGAGATCATCACCCCGAGATCGGCCCGCAGCGAGCGGGTGAGCATGGCGACCGCCGGTGTCGGCATCGGCCCGACCAGCATCACATCCATGCCGACGGCGACGAAGCCGGCCTGCAGCGCCGCCTCGATCATATAGCCGGACAGGCGGGTGTCCTTGCCGATCACCACGCGGGGGCGATGGCCACCGGTCTGGAACATGAGGCCGGCCGCCTGGCCGACGGCGAGGGCCAGTTCCGCCGTCATCGGCTCCATGTTGGCGGTGCCCCGGATACCATCGGTGCCGAACAGCTTGCGTGAGGTCATGATCGCTCGGGCTTTCAATCGTGCTGAGGCGGGGTCGCGTTGACCGCCGCCCATAGTTTCACCGCCTGCGCCGTCTCCGCAACATCATGCACGCGCAGGATCGCCGCGCCGCGGTCGATCCCCGCCAATGCGGTGGCGAGCGAGCCGGCCAGGCGCCGCGCCGGGGGAGTGCCGCCGGCGAAATGGCCGATGAAGGACTTGCGCGAGGTGCCGAGCAGGATCGGCAGGCGCAGGGCATGGAGGGCCTGCAGCTCGTCGATCAGCGCGGCGTTATGCGCCGCCGTCTTGGCGAAGCCGATGCCGGGATCGAGGATGAGGCGGGAGCGCGCGATCCCGGCCGCCACCGCCCGCTCGCAGGCCGCCTCCAGTTCCGCCAGCACCTCGAAGACGAGATCGTCGTAATGGGGCGCCTGCTGCATGGTCGCCGGGATCTCGCGCGAATGCATCAGGACGACCGGACAGTCCCGGGTGGCGAGAAAAGGCGCGGCTTCCGCGTCGAAACCGAGGGCCGAGACATCGTTGATGATATCCGCCCCGGCGGAGAGCGCGGCCTTCATCACCGCCGCCTTGCGGGTATCGACGGAAATCGGCACGCCGAGGCGCTTCGCCCCCTCGATCACCGGGCAGACCCGGTCGATCTCCTCGGCCACCGGGACCTCGGCGCTGCCGGGCCTCGTCGATTCGCCGCCGATGTCGAGCATGTCGGCCCCGGCTTCCACCAGCCGCTCCGCCTGCTCGATGCCGGCCACGCCGAGAAAGCGTCCTCCGTCCGAGAAACTGTCCGGTGTCGTGTTCACGATGCCCATCACGAGGGGCCGGCCCGGATCGGGGTAGGCCGGCGCGGCGTCCAGGGCCAGAAGCTCGCGGGTGCCGGGGCCAAGGCGCAGGTGCTGGCTGTGGGCAAGGCCCGGGCCAAGCGGCAGGGCGAGACCGGCCGCCACCGCGCGCCGGGCATCCGCCCCGCGCAGCAATCCGGCCGGGGATATGAAGT